>JBARNL010000186.1:0-5834 GCA_049802955.1 Candidatus Angelobacter sp. | reverse complement strand
GGGTTGAACCCACGCCAAACTGGGATGACCAGGGATACCTGGCGGGGGGGAGGGAGGGCGGAAAGATCGCCAAAATCGGGTGATTGAAAGGCAAAACCGGGGGCGGAAAGATTGCCAAAATCGCCGGAATTGCCAAAATCGGGAAATTGAAAGGCAAAACCCGGGAAAGGCTTACCGCGGATGAACGCGGATGACGCGGACCAGAGGCAACGATCGGGAGATCTAAACCGGAACCCGCAGGGGCCAAAGCGTGAGCAGCGGAGCGGTGCTGTAATCGGCAAGGCATGCTAGAAGTGGTAAATGGCGGCAGCGGCGGCGGAGGCCATGATTCCGCCCATGTTCTTGAAGGCGGTTTTGGTGCGGCTGTCCGGGATGAAGAGGATGTCGTCATTTTGCAAGACGGCGTCATGGGAGCGGGCGGAGAGGACTTTGGCGAGGTCGAGCGGAATTTCTTCAGGCCCGTTTGGCCCCTTGCGGACCACCTTGGCCCCCTTCTTATTGGCGGTAGAGTTCACGCCTCCGGCCAGGGCGACTGCCTGCAAGACGGTGAGGTGCTGATCGTGGTCAAGGGCGAACCCGCCGGGCTTGGAGACATCGCCGACGACGTAAACGATGCCGGCCTTGGCCACGAAAATGGTGTCCCCGGGAGCGATATCAGGGTTCTGAGCGGCTGTGGGGCTGGACAGGCTAGGCAACGTAATAGTGGTAGCGGCTGGGTTTCCGCGCTGCGTGATAGTGACCTGCGTGGACGCCATTGGAGTCAGGCCTTCAGCAAGGGAAATATAGTCGAGCAGGCGGTGGTTCCCCAGCGTGGGATATATCCCCGGCTTTTTGACTTCGCCGACAACGCTGACGCCGGCTGTGGCGTATTCAGCCATGAAAACGCTGACTTGAGGCTGTTTGACGAACTGGCCGTCGATGAGCTTTTTGGCCAGAAGCGCCTGCATCTCGTCGGTTTTTAGGCCGCCAACGTGCACTGAGCCGACAAGCGGCAGTGAAACGTCACCGGTATTGCTGACGCGCACTTTGCCAGAGAGCTCAGGGGTATCAAAAACCGTGACTTCCAGGAGGTCTCCGGGACCGATGGGGACTACGCCTCCGCTCTGGAAGGTGGATGGAGCGGACGGAGCCGGCTGATGCGCTTGTCCGAAGTCCTGGGCCTGAGCCTGGGCGATGCAGAGAAGAATGAAGGCTGTCGCGAGAAAGAGCGAAAGACCTGGGCGATGCTGACGGACGGACTGAGCCGTTGGCCGCTGGATGCCGCTAGCGGCGCTGGAAGCCAAAGTCGGAGACATGTGCAAACTGCTCATTTTAAAGACACTCTCTTGTCCTTGCGGCGCGGGCCGCGGTGAATCAGTTCTTGCCGGCGTAAGCCGCATAATGTGAACCGTAATTGCCGTAATAGTCGGCGTAACCGGCGGAATTGAGGCCCAGATCATTGACCACCACTCCGGCAATGCGCGCATGCACTTTGCGTAGAATGTCCCGAGCGCGGCAAAGCGACTGAGAGCCTGTAACGCCGGAACGGGCCACGACAATAACGGAATCGGCCATTGTGGCAAGAATTACGGCGTCAGTAACGGCCAAAACAGGGGGGGAATCGATGATGATGTGGTCGTAGTCAGCGCGCCATGATTCCAGAAGACGGCGCATGGCGTCCGAGCCAATCAGCTCTGAAGGATTGGGAGGAATCTGGCCGGCCGGCAACACATGCAAGTTAGGTAAAACGTCAACTGTGATGGTGGCAGCTTCAGTGACGGCGGTCCCAGCCAGGCACGCACTCAGCCCGTTGCCGTTGGGCACGCCAAACCGCATGTGGGAAGTTGGACGGCGCATGTCGGCGTCAACCAGAAGCACCTTGCGGCCACTCTGGGCCATTACGATGGCGGTGTTCACCGATGTAGTGGTTTTGCCTTCACCGGGCGAAGCGCTGGTAACTACCAGAACTTTTGGGGGCGCACCCGCAGATGCCAGCAATAGCGAAGTGCGCAACGCGCGGTACGCTTCTGAAATCGGCGATTTTGGTTGCGACAACGCAACTGGTAGAACAAAAGGAACGAGCGCCCCTGGCGGAAGTTGCTTGTGGCCGTTTTTGCCGGCGGGCTCAATGGTGGGAATAATCCCCAGCGAGGGCAGCGCGCACTGCACTTCCACGTCGTCCGGGGTGCGAATGGAGTTATCAACGTTCTCTACTACGAATGCCATGGCGATTCCGCCCAGCAAGCCTCCAAGCAGTCCCAGGGCGATATTCAAGGGGACGCGAGGCTCGGCGGGATCCACGGGCGTTGAAGCGGGATCAACAATGTTTACGTATGAAGATTTTAAACCCGCCGTAATTCCGGCTTCCTTCAGCTTCTTGAGCAAGCCTTCATAAAGATCGCGGCTGGACTGCACGTCGCGCAGCATGATCGCATATTTCACCGCATCATTGTTCATGCGGTAGGCTTCCTGCTTCTGTTTATCAAAAGCCGCGGTCAACATCTGCTCTGATTTGAGCGCTGCCTGGTATTCAGTCTCCATCCGCTTACTGATGTTTTCGACTTCGTGGTCAATCGACGCATGGATCTGGTCCAGTTGCTTCTGCGTCTGCTGTACCTTTGGATATGCCGGTCCAAACTTTGCCGCCAGCTGCGTGTACTGTGCAGTGATCTCGGCATCTTGCCGGTGCAGGATCGCCAATGTGCTCTCAGGCACCAGGTTTGCAATCAGCTCGGGATCGGCCGTGAGAGCCGTGCGGTATCTGGCTTCCTTCACAATCCTGTCCGCCTGGGCCAAAGACTGCTGGCGATTGAGTTCATCCAGCTTGGACATGATGACGTTATGGTTTTCATCCGTCCCCAGAATGCCGGCTTTTTTCTGGTAGTCGGTCAAGCTCGCTTGCAGTGATTCAGTCTTGTCTTTCAGGTCGTCCAATTGCTTGGCCAGCCAGTCAGAGGCTTTCATGGTGGCTTCGTACTTGGTCTTGAAGCTGCGCTCAATGTACGCATTGGAAATTGCATTTACAATGTTTGCGGCCAGCCGCGGATCGCGATTGCGAAACCGCACTTCGATGATCTGCGTCTTGGGCACCAATTGAACGTTCAAGGCATTATGAAAGGCCTTTAGCAGATTGGCGCGACGCAAGTCATCGATCTTTTCAAAATCTGCGTTTGCCGGCGACAGCAGCTTCTGGCCGGTAAATTGTTCCTTCTGGTCGAGCCGCAACTGGCGGACAACGTTCCATGCCAGAGTCTCACTGCCAATGATCCGGATCTGCGTTTCCATCTTAGTGGTTGCGTCCGACCCGGCGGAAATTCCAAGCTGATCTAGCCCGAGAGAGTTGGCATTCTCAAAATCCAGGTTGATGCGGGCAACCGCGTCATATTTGCGCGGCATGAGCAAAGACACGATTGTCACGGCTGTCACCGTGAGAACCAGGCAGGACACGATCACCCATTTGCGCTTGCGAACAACGCGCCAGAAGCCGAGAAGGGAAAGCTGGTCTTGCGGGCCACCGTTTCCGGCGCCCCCGCCACCTATTTCAATGAAGCGGACCTGGTCGAGATCCAGTTTCGTTTTGACCGAAAGCGAGTTATTTGAATCCACTAAGCTTGAATACCTCTAAATAACTCAACTCTCGTTAAAGAGCGAGTGAGCAATGCAAATGGTTTAAGGAATGCCCTATTATAGTCCGGCATTGCGCAGTCCCGCAGCCAAGAATCCCTTCATGAACCAGAAAGAATACAGGCCAATAGTTACGAAAGTAACCGCTTGAATCTGCTTGTTCAGCTATTTCGCCAGCGCAATGCTATCTATCCGTTTCCTAATTCAGCCTTTACTGCTGAGGCCCGGCTTCTTCCGCAATGATTGCGGCGGGGCATCAGATGCGAATAATTGAGTGCGCTAACGGCTTCCTGGGCCTTTAAATTCTCGCTGCCGCTGGTGCATTCGCGGCGAGAGTCTTCCCTTTGTTATATGAATTTATGTAAATATCGCGTTCCTAACAATCAGGTCTTTACCCGAAACCGTTTAAAATAGGGCTCTATTCCCTTGAAAACAGGAGCGATTGTGAATTCTAAGGCCGACTCAATGGTAGATATCCATTGCCACGTCCTGCCCGGTATTGACGATGGCGCCCGCTCCTGGGAGATTGCTGAATCCATGTGTCAATTGGCGGCTGCTGATGGCGTTGCGCACATTGTGGCAACACCGCATGCCAACTCAAAATATGGCTATGATCGTGAGAAATTCTCCGCCCTGCTCGCCACTCTTCAGGAACGAATCGGCGGAACGCTCCAGTTCAGCCTGGGATGCGATTTTCATCTTTCATATGAGAATATCGATGAGCTATTCAAGGAACCTAAAAAATTTCTAATCGGAGATACAAAATACTTCCTCATTGAGCTTAGCGATTTTGGCCTGCCGCCTAATTACCAGCAGTTACTATTTAGGTTCCGGTCTGAGCTCGGTTTAATACCCATCCTGACCCACCCGGAACGCCACCCCATCTTGCAACAGCAGCCGCAAAGCATTATGCGATGGATTGAGGCTGGCGCTCTCATCCAAGTCACCGCCAATTCACTTACTGGACACTGGGGCAGGCGTGCAAAATCCACTGCACTCTGGCTGCTGAAGAACCAGGCAATACATATAGTTGCCACTGATGCTCATGATACGAAACATCGCCCCCCGATTCTTTCAGACGCCCTTGCCGTGACCACAAAAGAAATAGGTGCGGAAAAAGCCCGCAGATTAGTGGTCGATAATCCCCGCTCTGTGGTTGAAAACCGTGAAATTACCCTCTAGCTGCGTAATTATCCGGGGAAGAATTAAGGTGAACATCCTCTATTAAAGTTTCTTCATTTAATGAAACAATCGTCCATTCTGCCCCCCGAAAGTAATTCCCAGGAGTAAACATTTCTTAACTTTGAACTGTAAATCTGAGTACAAACCGTTACCAAAGTGTGGTAAAACTAGTTATCTTAACCCCCTAACTAATGTTGTTTTAAGGAACTTTTAATAGTTCTGGTGTCTTCTATGTCCTGGAGAAGGGCCGCAGGAAACTGCTCCCAAGAAGTTCAATGGCTGTATTTGTAGCTTTTCTAATTTCTGGGACGCTTGTCGCGGCCCTCTTGACATGGCTTATTCGCGATGTGGCGAACCGATATGGCCTTGCCTTTGGGCCATCCTCCGCGCGCCATCTTCACATCTCTCCTATTCCCCGTCTGGGCGGCGTGGCTATCTTTGCCACATTCTTCATCCTCTTTGCCATATATTACTTTGCGGGTATTCATGGATGGGTAGCTCAGCCTCTGAACCATGATGTTTTCAAGGTGTTGCTGCCTGGCGCCGGACTCTTCGTTGTTGGATTATTCGACGATCTTCGCGGTCTCTCTGCCAAATTAAAATTGCTGGCGCAGTCAAGCGCCGGCCTCTGCCTGTACTTCAGCGGCCTGCATTTTGCCTGCTTTCATAGTCCGGCGGTTCCCGCCTGGATGAATTCCGGAATCTGCATGCTGACCACGGTATTTTGGGTGGTGCTGGTATGCAATGCCATCAATCTCATCGATGGTCTTGACGGCCTGGCTTCCGGTGCTGCGCTATTTTCCATGATTACGATTGTGACCATGGCCATGGTCGAAGGTCGGACCGGCGTTGCCGTGGTGACTGCGGTCCTGGCTGGCTCCATGCTCGGGTTTCTATTCTTCAACTTCAATCCAGCGTCCATTTTCCTGGGTGATTCGGGAAGCCTCTTTGTTGGCTTTATGCTCTCCGGATTTGTTCTGGCCGAAGCGCAGAAACAGCAGACGGTCACGGACTCATTCGCAATCCCCTTCATTTCCCTGGCCGTGCCG
>JBARNL010000185.1:0-3366 GCA_049802955.1 Candidatus Angelobacter sp. | reverse complement strand
TAACGGGTGTTCAGATGCATGGCGATGAATCTCCAGTTGCAGTTTATGCCTGCCTGCCATATGCCCGGCGCAATGGAATGCGTAAGATAAAAACGATTCAGGTAAAGTCCGGCCAGGAGCTTTGGCTTGACCATGTCGGTGGGTCGGAGGTAGTGGATACATGGCTGCTGGATTCGGGAGCAGGAAGCGGCCAGACCTTCGACTGGCAGTCGGCGCGAAAGCAAATCGGTGACCGCCAAGGTCAATTTGTAATTGCGGGCGGACTTACTCCCGAAAATGTTGGCGACGCGATTCGAATTTTCAAACCCTGGGGCGTGGACGTGGTAACCGGTGTTGAACGTGAGCCGGGAAGGAAAGACCCGGAAAAGCTAAAGGCATTTGTGGCGGCAGTGCGGAGGGCGGAACAAGCATGAGTGCAAGCGCATTGAAAAAAGAGAAACATATAGCCGGGCGATTTGGCCTTTACGGTGGCCGTTATGTGCCTGAAACACTGATGGCGGCGCTGGAAGAATTAGAGCGCGAGTATGACAAGGCGCGGCGCGACAAGAAGTTTCGCGCAGAATTTGAGCGCCTGCTGAAAGAGTACGCGGGACGTCCCACAGCGCTGTTTCATGCGGCACGGCTGACAAAAGAATTGGGCGGCGCAAAGATTTATCTTAAGCGCGAAGACCTGCTGCACACCGGCGCGCACAAAATCAATAACTGCCTGGGCCAGGCCTTGCTGGCAATACGCATGGGCAAGAAGCGCATCATCGCGGAAACCGGCGCGGGCCAGCACGGCGTAGCCACAGCCACAGTCTGCGCTCTGTTCGGACTGCAATGCGTTGTCTACATGGGAACGGAAGACATGCGGCGGCAGGAGTTGAACGTCTTCCGTATGCGCCTATTGGGCGCGGAAGTGCGCGGTGTGGAGTCAGGCTCGCGCACATTGAAAGATGCGATCAACGAAGCGATGCGTGACTGGGTCACCAATGTCCGCGAGACGCATTACCTGCTGGGCAGCGTGCTGGGCGCGCATCCGTATCCCACCATGGTTCGCGATTTCCATTCCGTGATTGGCCGCGAAGCCCGTGCTCAAATTCTGAAAGCTGAAGGCAAGTTGCCTGCGGCGATTATTGCCTGCGTGGGCGGCGGTTCCAACGCCATTGGAATTTTCCACGAATTTCTGGAAGACAAACGGGTAAAGCTCATCGGCGTGGAAGCCGGCGGCCGGGGCAATGAATTGGGCGACCATGCTGCGCGTTTCCGCGGCGGATTGCCGGGCGTGCTTCAAGGCACGTTTTCTTACGTCTTGCAGGATGCCCACGGCCAGATTGGGCTCACGCATTCAATTTCCGCCGGGCTGGACTATCCATCGATTGGGCCGGAACATGCGGCATTAGCGGATTCAAAACGCGCCGAATACGTTGCAGCTTCCGACGTGGAAGCGCTTGAAGCATGCACACGCCTTTCGAGAACGGAAGGAATCATCCCGGCACTGGAGTCGTCGCATGCCGTGGCGGAATGCATTAAGCGAGCGCCGAAGATGAAGAAGTCTGAGATTGTGATCGTGAACATTTCAGGGCGCGGTGACAAAGATATGGGAATATTGCGGGAAAACTTGAAAATCGGATGAGATCGGGACATCGGAAAATCGAGACATCGGGAAATCGAAAATCCGTGACTCGAAAACTGAACGGTGACACATGAGCTTAGACAAGCATCAGGAACTGCGAAAAAGGACCAAGGATTTTGCACTACGAATTATGAGGATGTGCCGGACTATCCCAAGCACGCGCGAAAGCAATATTATCAACAATCAAATCCTGAGATCCGCAACTGGAGTGGCTGCGAATTATAGAGCAGTTGGATTGGCCAGATCAAAAGCCGAATTCATTTCTAAGCTCGGTATTGTGATTGAAGAGGCAGATGAAACAGTGTTTTGGCTGGACTCTTGAGTGACAGCGGGATCATACCGGCGCCAAAGTTGCGAGAACTGATGGCGGAAGGCAATGAGCTAGTTGCAATTTTCCTCGCTTCGAGAAAGACGGCAAAGTCATGATCAAAAAATCCAATTTTTCATTCAGGGGGCAACCGCTCACCTCCGATGACCCGATGCCCCGATTTCCCGATCTCCCGATCAATCACGATCACCGGATCACCCGATCTTTTAAAACCAAGCCTTCGCTCGTCGCCTACGTCACTTGTGGTGACCCCAACATCGCCACCACGAGGGAGATTATTCTGGCTGCATGCCGCGCGGGCGCCGACATTATCGAACTCGGCGTGCCCTTCAGTGATCCGGTGGCGGATGGGCCGGTAATCCAAAGGGCCAGCGAACGCGCGCTAAAGAACGGAACGTCGTTGGAAGACGTGCTGCACCTGGCGGCTGAAGTGCGCCAACAAACCGACGCCGGCCTGATCGTGTTCACTTATCTGCATCCCGTGTTGCGGTTTGGCATAGAACGCTTTTGCGCGGAAGCGGCAAAGGCCGGCGTGGACGGCGCGCTGATTACCGATCTCACGGTCGAAGAAGCAGGCGAATATCGCCGCGTGATGGCAGAGCATAACCTTGACACAATTTTTCTTGCCGCCCCGACCAGCCCTGACCAACGCCTTAAAGCCATCGCCGAAGCATGCAAGGGCTTTGTGTATGCAGTTTCACGCACCGGAATCACCGGAACGCAAAAACAGGTGGCGGCAGACGTGCAAGGACTGGTGAAACGTATCCGCAAGTTCACCAAACTACCCGTCGCTGTGGGCTTTGGCATTTCCAACGCAGAGCAGTTCGCGGAAGTTGGGCAGTTTGCCGATGGGGTTGCGGTGGGCAGCGCGATTGTGCAGATCATCGAGCAGAATCCGGGCAGGGAAGCACAGGCCGTGGAGAGGTTTGTGCGCGGATTAAAGTCCGGTGTGAGAAGCGCGGCCACTTCACAAAATTAATATAATTAAGTTATTCTAGATGGATATTAATTAAGTTAAGTTTATGCAGCCTTTAATGGCTGTATGTCAGGATGCCAAGAGTTATGGACATCGCCGACTGGCGCGTAAAAATCGACGAACTTGACCGCCGCCTGGTGGAGTTACTGAACCAACGCGCCCAGGCAGCGCACGAAATCGGCAAGTTGAAACGCAATACCAGTATGCCGATCTACGAACCTGAGCGCGAAAAAAAGATTTTTGAAAACGTTCAGCGTGTGAACCACGGGCCTCTGCCGGAAGGCGAACTGCGGCAGGTGTATGAAAGAATTATCGACGTGATGCGGAACATTCAGAAGAATGAAATCGCGCCGAAAATCGAGACCGGCGACAAGCATACTGAATTCGATGTGGAAGTGAACGACTGAGTCGTTCCTAAAATCCCTAGCGCAGCGAGGGAGCCCTACA
>JBARNL010000184.1:0-4072 GCA_049802955.1 Candidatus Angelobacter sp. | reverse complement strand
CGGCAGCGATTGTTACAGCATTTTGGCAGCGTCCGCGCCGTGCAACAAGCCGATGCCGCCGCGCTGGGCGCAGTGCTGACCAAGCCACAGGCAGAAGCGGTGCTGAGGCATTTTCAGAAGAGGACGGAAGCTTCGTAGGCAAATCACGATATTTCTCGTGGCAACACATTTTTGCGGTTGGCGACCAGTCCCCCCTAAGCGATCACGTGCAATGTGGGCGCAGGATAAGTCTTATGATCTGAATCCACCAGTGTAAGCGAAAAGTCGTGAACAGCGCACATGTTCGCTGGCAAGACCTCAACTGTAACCTGCTGGGCGCTGGAACTCTTTACAGCTTGCTCCTGCTGATCAAATTTCACTTTTGCAATCTTTTCCCGATGGTCGCCGGTGATCGTCAGCACAACCGGAGGAGCGCTTCCGACTTTCACCGTGTCAGGCTGTAGTTTACTCACCGTCGGGGCCACTAGGTGGTCTTTGCGCGCGTCAGCCGATTTGGGTTGGAACAGCGTGGCAAAGATTTTAGCCAGCTTCTTCGACGCTTTGTCAGGAAACATGCCTACCAGAGCACCGATAGCCAGAACGCCGAATGGACTGACTACCTTTGCGTCGGCTGGGGTGCCCGCGAGAAAACCGCCGCGCAGCACAGCATAAAGATTAGTGCTAGTGACATGCCCAGCAGTGGCCGGGTGATGTACCACCAGAACCAACTAGCGTTCCGGTGTACGTTCGATTTCCAGCCACCACTGGTCCCTCGCAATTTGCAAAAAGCAAGCCTAGACCCAAGCTGGCGATGCACTTCCAATTTCGCTGATGATGCTATCCTCCCCAAATATCTGATCCAGCGCAGTAGTAACCGCTTTCTGAATAGCTTCGGTAACCTGTTGCTTTGGGTGCCCGCTGTTCACTACTGTCCAAATGGACATTGAGCTGTTCTTGATCTCTGGGAAGAATGCCGTTATTTATCACAAAATCAACCGAGTGGCTCCCATTGTTCTGATCACCGAGAAAGCGGCTGACTGCGCCAATCTTTTGTTGTCCTAAACTGATACCTAATGTGGCGCCGTCCAGTGTCTGCGTGCCGCAATCGTGTGTTGGAAATGTTTATTGACTCGAACTCTAACCTCGTACACTGGCATCGTGGTTGCGTCAGGAAATGGTATTTGTATTGGCGACCAGCTGATGTTTGCTGTCGACGTTGGCCAATTATCGTGATAGGGATCAATAGAATCAACCTCTCACTTTGAAATACAACTGCGCGCCGCTCGTCAAGACGGAAATGCCCTCTGTTACGGAGAAGATGAAGAAAGGTTCCCAAAAACGTCGACACGAGAAGCGTCCTCCGGGATGAGCATCTATTCAGCTATTAATTTTAGCGCAAGAATACTCCGGGTGTCGCGGGACGATCGTAGACCATCCCGCTCGCTCTACACGCAATTAACGTCATTCGAATGGCAGTAGCTGGCTATTCTTTACAGCGCGTTCTTGCCGGATCTTTTTGCTTTGGCCCAGCGCGCCTTCATGCGCATTGAGATGCTTCTTCTTCCCGCTTCGCTCATCTGGCCGCGCTTGCGCGGGCCGGCGGAGGATGAAGACGATGATGAGGCCCGTCGTGCGCGGCCTCCGGTGAGGGCTTCTATGGCAGCGACTACTCGGTCCCGCTGCTCGGTGAGTGCTTCAATAATAGAGGGGGTGTCCATATGGAGTGGAATTATAAAACATTTAGGGTTCAAGGAACATGACTCAAAAAATCTGAGCAAGGAACGTGCGTAGGATTCAAAGATTCTGCCTTGAACACCATGCCGACTGGAAGAAATGCCGAAGGATTAAGATACGAAGTGAGAAGAGGGCGCAACGGCAGAAAGCCGTATAAAAAGTTAAGAGCGAAAAGCTGAAAAGCCAAGAATTAACTATCGCTCTTACTGCTTGCCCGCTGTTCCCTCAATGCCGCCGGAGGCCGTGGTGCTGGGAGTTGAGGCTGGAGCCGCTTTGGGTGGACCATTCAGCAGTTCGGCGGAATAGTTTGGACCCAGCCCAAGTTTGATCAGGGCGCGTGAATCGGGTACGACTTTGGTTTGCCACCCGTTATCACCCTGGTATTTCACCAGGGCGGCTTGCGTGCGGCTGTCCCATACGCCGGTAGGTTCGCCAGTGAGATAATTTTGCCTGATTAGGGCCTGCTGGATCTCTGTTGCCCGCTCAGAGTTGATGCCTTGCTGGCCTTTTTTCTTCCAGGAAGCTTTGCGCTTGCTCTTGTGGTGTCCGTGCCTGGCCGGCTTACTCGCTGCCTTGGTCGCGGCCGGAGCGTACCCCGCGCACAGCACCACGGCAAAGCTAAAAATCACGAGTTTTTTAATGGCTGACCGCACCACTCACCTCAGAAGAGCGTTGCCGACAAATGCTAATAACTTTCAAGATCAGGCGATAGGCTCTGCCCGCCGAACCTGAAGGTCTGAACATCATCCCACGTTGGATGCCGGGACGCCAGCAGTTTGTTGTGCAGCTTGGGATTACTGAAGTGCAATAAAATCAATGAATTCTGGATAATTTTTGATTTTCACGAGTCGCCCAAAGCCAAAATGACCAGGTTTTCTGGCCTGATCTGCTGATTTCCGGGACACCACATCGGCTTGCCCCGGAAATCCCGGTCTGCAATTTTGGTCTCAAATTACGGAAGCGTGCCGGAAATGAACGTGTTTCCGCCGGAGGAGCCGCGCCCGGAGTGAACAAGGAACACTACATCCTGCCCGCTCTTGAGTTGCGACGTAATCTTGCGGAATTCTTCTTCGTTGTTGACCGGCTGTTTGTTGACCTTCAGGATAATCAAGCCGGGTTGCAGTTGCAGATCGTCGGCAAAGGAGCCGGGTTTTACGTCCACCACCTGCACGCCCTGGCCTTCAGCAGTGCCCATTCGCTCCGCCATCTCCGGAGAAACCGCCTTCACCGTAACGCCCAGCTTGGTCGGCGCGGGCTGGCTGCTGTCATCGGGGGTATCATCGTTGCCGCTCTGATCGGTGCGGTCTCCAAAAAGCTTTTCCCGATCCGCCACAACCACGGTCGCCTGCTTTTCCTGGCCGTTGCGCAGGTAAGTCAAGTTCAACTTATTGCCCGGATGCGTAGCCGAGATCAGGCTGACCAGCTCTTCGCCGTTCTTGATCGGCTTGCCGTTCACTGCCGTGATAGTGTCTTCACCCTGCAGGCCCGCTTTCGCAGCCGGGCTGTCAGGCCGGACATTGGTAATAGGCACGCCGTTTTTCGCGCCGTAAATGCGCAACACGGCCGGGTTCGGCACCGCGCTGAATTCCACGCCAATCGATCCGCGCGCAACTTTGTGGTTGCCCGTCCGCAACTGCTCATAAACGTCGCGGACCACGTTGGATGGCATGGCAAATCCCACGCCCTGGTATCCAAAAGATTGCGTATAGATGGCCGTATTGATGCCGATGACTTCGCCGTTCATGCTTACCAGCGGCCCGCCGGAATTTCCGGGATTGATGGCCGCGTCAGTCTGGATAAAGGATTGGAACTGGCGTCCTCCGGGCAGGTTCCGCCCTTTGGCGGAGACAATGCCGGCGGTGACTGTGGCTTCCAGATCAAACGGGCTGCCGATGGCCAGGACCCAATCGCCTACGCTCATCTTGTCGGAATCGCCCAGGCGTGCGGCGACGAGCGGCTTATCTTTTGGCGGATCGATCTTAATCAGCGCCAAATCGGTTTCCGTATCTACACCTACAATCTTTGCGTCATGCAAAACCGATGCCGGCTCGTCGTAAAGTTTTACGCGGACCCGATCAGCCTTATCCACTACGTGGAAGTTAGTGATGATGTAACCGTTCGCGTTCAGGATCACGCCTGAACCGAGCGAACGCTGGCGTCCGCCGCCTCCGGGACCGCCGAACGGACTCTGCGGGCCTTGATCGTCGTCGTCACCTGGGCCACCCTGCCCGCCTTGCTGCCCGCCAAAGAAGCGATCAAAGAAATCCTGGAATGGATCATCGCCGCCATTGTCGCGCTGTCCCCTGTTGGGCGCTCTGCCGCGCCGCCGGACTTTTGGCGTAGATTCCGTGCTTACATT
>JBARNL010000183.1:0-1529 GCA_049802955.1 Candidatus Angelobacter sp. | reverse complement strand
TTCCACGGTGGAAGTAGCGCGTCTGCCGAAAGACGTGGCAGTGGAGATTGACGTGATCGCGCTGGCCTGAACATACCTAAAAGGAGCAACAATGGCTAAAAATCGTTTTGCTGTTCTGCTGGGTGTTCTTTTTGTCGCAAGTGGCGCATTTGCCCAACAAAATGATGTAGCTGTTAGCTTTGGAGGAACTTTTACGCCCGGAGCAGAAGGGCTGCCAATCTGCGAAGTTATCCTTACCTGCCCCACCACCATCGTGAGCCGTCCGTTGACATCGGCTTTTTCCGTTGAAGGAGCATATGCCCATCGGCTGGTAAACTTCAGGCTGGCATCGCTGCATTTGGAATTGCCGATAATGTTTTCGACTGGGCGGAACACCGGATTACTCTCGCCGACTTTTTCGACGCTCTTTTTCACCCCATCCGTGAGGCTTAAGTTTTTGCCGTCCTCGGGCGTGTCTCCATTTGTAAGCGCCGGCGGAGGTTTTGCCCGATTTAATGACAGCCCGACATCGGACACTAAAGGAGCATTTCAGGTGGGCGGTGGGCTCGACTTCAAAACGCGCCTGCCACTGCTGGGTTTTCGCATTGAAACACGCGATTTCATCGCTGGACCACCATCATTCACATCCCTGACCAACAAACACCTGAATAATTTGTTTGTGGGCGGGGGAATCGTTCTGCGCTTCTGATTAACATTTATAGCCTTGCAGGACTATTCAGCGGAACAATTTATTTCCGCTTCCACCGGGTTCCATCCTTTGTATCTTCTACCAGAACTCCCGCGTCGGAGAGCTGTTTGCGGATGGCGTCGGAGCGGGCGAAATCGCGGGCTTTTTTGGCCGCGTTGCGTTCTTCGATGAGGCGATTAACTTCGGCATCTGAGATAGTGTCTGCGGAAGCTTCTGAGTCCTTGAGAATGCCGTGGGAGCGGGCCCAATCCATGGCGGCTTTCATTTTTTCCGCGTCGTCGTCTTTCAGGACCGCAAAGATTTCGTCGAATTGCTGCAATGCTTCCAGGACGGGCACTTTGTCGCCTTCGTGGAGTTCGCCGCGATCAGCCAGAATATTGATTTCGCGCACCATGTCAAAAATCGCCGCTGAGGCATAAGCGGTGTTCAGGTCATCTTCCATGCCGATGCGCATTTCCTGTTTTGCTTTGGCTGCCGCTTCCTGCGCAAGTGGATTGGTCCCCGCAGGAAGCTGGGCCATTCGAATGCGGGCGTCAAACGTGCGAAGACGTTCCACGGATTTTGCGCCCTGTTCCAGTCCCGCAAAAGTAAAGTTGAGCTGCTTGCGGTACGGAACAGAGGTGAGCAGGAAGCGAATTGCGGATGGTTTGTGGCCTTTGATCAGTAGATCGCGCAAGGTATAAAAGTTGCCAAGACTTTTTGACATCTTCTCGCCTTCCACCAACAGAAAGCGGACATGCATCCAGTGGCGCGAAAAGATTTTGCCGGTGAGCGATTCTGATTGAGCGATTTCATTTTCATGGTGCGGGAAGGTCAGGTCTTCACCGCCGGCATGCAGGTC
>JBARNL010000182.1:0-2195 GCA_049802955.1 Candidatus Angelobacter sp. | reverse complement strand
GGACTATCCCACAGTTTTACTTTTAGAGTGACTTTTTGCGCGCAAAATGCCATTATTGTTATGGCAAAATGTCACTCAGGAGTCCAGAAGACCGCGAGATCCTTCACAGCATGCGGAAAAAGCTTGGAATCCGCAGCCCCTTGAAATCCGATGCCGATCTGTTGGCTCTCGTAGAAGAGCGTCTACCCGTGGCCACAATTTCGGCCCTGATGGAACATGGGCTGCTGGAGAAAGAGATCTATTCCGTAATCGTGCCCCGGCGCACGCTCCAGCATCGTCGCGCCCGCAAAGAGGACCTGAGCCGTGAGGAATCAGATCGCGCCGTCCGCTTAGCCAGGTTGGCGGCTCTCGCCGAAAAAATTTTCGGCGACTCCAAAAAAGGAATGCTCTGGCTGCGCTCCCCCAAGAAGCGCTTTCATGGCCGTGCGCCTGTTGACATCATGGTAACTGAGGCAGGTAGTCGTTTAGTCGAGGAAGCCTTGTATCAGATTGACGAAGGCATGGCCGCATAAAAGTGATCTTGTGGCGGATCAGTAACCATACAGATATCACTGGCATAGGCGGCGTTAAGACTTCAGCGCGGTGGCATAGCCGGGGCCACAGGATTGTGTACCTCTCGTCAGCACCGGCGTCCGCGCTCCTGGAAATCCTGGTCCATATGGAAATAGAAGAGGGACACTTGCCTCGTTTCTACAAGCTTCTTGAAATCCAGGTGCCAGACGTTGTCGCCATCGAAAAGTTAGAGGATTGGGCAAAGTTGCCGAAGGGCTGGCCAAAAAAGCAAGGGATAACACGAGCATTCGGCGATCAATGGCTGGACCGGAATTCCGCTGCGCTTCTGCAGGTCCCTTCCGCTCTTGTTCCCAGGACCAGCAACTTTCTGTTGAACCCGCTGCACCCTGACGCTGCCAAAATTCGGATCGTTTCTGTTTCCCGGCAGGGTTTGGACCGCAGGCTCTTGCAGTAGCCTGCATCGTGCGGTTCAATTGTTATCGGACAAGTGCTTTTCCGCCCCCAACCTGCATCTCTCCAGCGTCTCCTGCATTTGCTGGTGCAATGCCGACATCTGTTCGTCGGTCGCGTCGGCAGGCACGTACATTGGATCGCTGGCGTAAATCATTGCCTGCGAAAACGGTTTGGGAATAATCATCTGGTCCCAGGAATTTAAGATCCACGCGCGCTTTACCGCGACATAAAAGCAGCTGATGGGAATTCCGGTCTTTTTCGCCAGCAGGACTGGCCCCGGCTTTGCCACGTATCTCGGCCCGCGCGGGCCATCGATGGTAAACACCACGCCGTGTCCCTGCTCCAGCTGTTGGCGCATGCCGAGCAATGCTCCCACTGCGCCACGCGAGCTCGATCCCCGCACCGCCGCGAAACCCAGTTTCTGAATAATGCGCGCAATGTATTCACCGTCAAAGCTGCGGCTGGTCATAACCGCCAGCCCTTTATTGCGAAAACGGTACGTAGCGGGAATCACCGCGCGATGCCAGAAGCACCAGATCGCCGGCGGCCCCGCGCCATAGGAATCGGCAACGCAACCCGGTTCGAAAAATGCCTTATACCGCAGCGTGGCGCCGATAGCACGGATAAAAAGATATCCGGCCCATGAAATCAGCCATATCTTGACGCGTTCACTGAAGGAAAATAAACGTGTGTTGTCAGCGCTTTCGCGCTTGACTTCGGCCTGGGCGGCATCGCTCACGTCTAGATTGTATAAGGCTCTGTTAAGGCGACTCAGACCAGAAAACTTCGTTCTCCCAATCAGCGTTCATCTGCGAAATCTCCGGCCAATGTCTTTACGCGTATTTGATCCACTGCATGATTTCCGGCAGGTTCGGCTTCTTGCCGTACATCAGTATGCCGACGCGGTAAATCCGTCCGCAGAGCCAGATCATGCAATAGATTGTGGCAACCATTAGCGCAATGGAGGCCGCAATTTGCCACCATGGGGTGTCCGGTTGAATGGCAATGCGGCTGAACATCACCAGCGGCGCGGTAAACGGAAACAGGGAGCCAAAAATCGCTATCGACGATGACGGATGTTGAAAGATATTCACGATGAATATCACTGCAAGAATCAATGGCATCATCACCAGGAACTGCATCTGCTGCGCTTCCTGTTCGGAGTTGACCATGGAACCTACAGCAGCGCAGAGCGTACTATAGAGCACGTAACCCAGCAGGAAAAAGAC
>JBARNL010000181.1:0-5782 GCA_049802955.1 Candidatus Angelobacter sp. | reverse complement strand
AGAAATATCACCTGGATGAATCTTCCACCGGCGTCGTGGCCCGTGAGGACATTGAGGAAGTGGTGAGCCGCTGGACCGGCGTGCCCGTGACTTCCATCAAGGAAGAAGAGACACAAAAGCTGCTGCGCGTGGAAGAAGAGCTGCACAAGCGCGTGATTTCGCAGGACAAGGCCATCAGTGCCCTGGCCCGTTCGATCCGTCGCTCGCGTGCAGGTTTGAAATCTCCGCACCGCCCCATCGGCTCGTTCCTGTTCCTGGGACCGACGGGCGTAGGCAAAACGGAAGTCGCTCGCACGTTGGCGCATTTCCTGTTTGGCAGCGAAAAATCCCTGATCCGCTTCGATATGTCGGAGTTCATGGAGAAACATTCGGTCAGCAAGCTGATCGGATCGCCTCCGGGATATGTGGGCTACGAAGAAGGCGGACAGCTAACTGAGCGTGTGAAGCGGTCACCTTACTCAGTGGTGCTGTTGGACGAAATCGAGAAAGCGCATCCGGATGTCTTCAACATTCTGTTGCAGGTGCTTGAAGATGGACAGCTCACTGACGGACTGGGCAACACGGTGGATTTCAAAAATGTAATCATCGTGATGACCTCGAACATCGGCGCGCGGCACCTGATGAAGCGCAAAGGCCTCGGCTTCTCGCTGGACAAGGAAGAAACGATCCACGACAAGGTTGAAGAGTTGGTCAAACAGGAAGTAAAGAAGACCTTCAACCCTGAGTTCCTGAACCGTCTGGATGAAGTGATTCTCTTCCAGGCCCTGACCGATGCCGACCTGATCCAGATTCTTGAACTGCTGGTACAGCAGCTCAACGGAAACCTGGCGCAGCGTCACATCACGATCACGGTGACCGAGGAAGCAAAGAAGTGGATTCTGGATAAGACTCTGGTTGACCGCAGTTACGGCGCGCGTCCATTGCGCAGGGCCTTGCAGCGGTACATTGAAGATCCGCTGTCTGAGGCGCTGATCCAGGGCACGATCACTACTCGTCCTGCGTTCATTGAGGTTTACCTTGAAGGCGATCAACTGTTCTATCGCCCGGTGGGCGACGGCGCAGAAAAGAGCGATGGAGTGCTGCTCTACAGCAATTGATCGCAACTCAGCAATTTAACTAGAACCCGCCAGTGAAAGCTGGCGGGTTTTGCTTTTGCGGGTTGTTTTTGAGACATCGTGCAAGAACCTGCATCAGGCAGAAACATTGGCGCAAGTGCCCTCACCAGGACATCCGCGAGCGCGACTGCTACGCAGGCACTGTGTTGGAGTGGGCGTCGGCGTGGCATTCAGACCGGGAGAACCTAGCGGCGTTGGGCTTGGAGTTGCTGTCGGTGTTGGAGTCGGACTTGGCGTAGGGCTGGGATTAATGAGTGTCGGTCCCTTCGGAGTCGCAGTAGGAGTCGGGCTGGGTGTCGGCGCGAAGTCCGGCGTCGGCGAAACGGTTGGAGTCGGCGTGGGCAAAGAACTTTGCGCGAAAGCATTGTGAGGTGGAACAAGGAATCCTGCAACAATCAGCAGCAAGCAGGACGCCGCAACCGCAACAAGAACATTTAGCCTCTTACCCAAGAGAAATCGCATAGCTTCGAAGTGATGCCAGCTATTGAAGGGCGGTTGCCACCTCGATTTGCGCTGTTTTTAGAGCAATGTGACAATAGAGCCATGAGAAAATCTTTGATCATAGTAAGAACCATGTTGGCCGCTGGGGCGGTACTGCTGGGAAACGCGGTAGCGCAAACGTCCGCGGCCCCGAGCCCGACTCCGCCGGCCAAAAAACCGGCTGCGTCCGCAGCTAAGAAATCTCCATCCGCCGCGAAAACCGGCACAGCGAGCAAGGCACAGCCCGTGACCGCCCTCACCACCAACAAGCAGAAAGCGAGTTATGCGATTGGCATGAACTGGGGCACGGGGCTGCATCGCCAGGGTATTGACGTAGACAGCGCGGCGCTGATCCAGGGCATGAAGGACGCACTGGCGGGCGGCAAGACATTGCTGACCGAAGACGAGGCTCGCACGGCACTGATGCAGCTGCAGAAGGAAATGCAAGAAAAGCAGCAGGCTAAGGCTGCGGCAGAGGGTGAGGCCAACAAGAAGGAAGGCGACGCGTTTTTGGCCGCCAACAAAACCAAGGAAGGCGTTGTAACGCTGCCCAGCGGCTTGCAATACAAGATTCTGAAGGAAGGCAACGGGCCCAAACCTACTGCTTCAGACAGCGTGGTATGCAATTACAAGGGAACTCTGATCAACGGCACAGAGTTTGACAGTTCATACAAGCGCGGAGAACCGGCAACGTTCCCGGTCACTGGCGTTATCAAGGGATGGACTGAGGCGCTGCAACTGATGCCCGTGGGATCCAAGTGGCAGCTCTTCATTCCCCCCGACCTCGCGTACGGTCCGCGCGGCACACCGGGCGGGCCTATTGGTCCCAATGCCACGCTGATCTTTGAAGTGGAGTTGATCTCGATCAAAGAGAAGAACCCGCTGCCAGACAAAGTTCCTACCCCAGCAGCCGCGCCCAACAAAACTCCGGGCGGTGCTGCAACTTCGTCACCCACACCGGCACCGACGCCGAAGAAGTAACGATCTTCACTGGGGACCGTCAGCAAGAGAGACGGCCCCTTTATATTTCTACCGGGTGGATTTCTTGAGTGTGCTTTCTTTGCTTGCCGATAAAATCTTCTGGATCTGCTGCAGATGGTTGAGATCGTGCCCGGCCACCATTCTGACCACGTGGTGTACGCTTTCATTGCCGCGCTCGGCGTGAACGCCGTAGTTTTCCCAGAGCTTTCGCGGAACCGATTTCAGCAAAGCCAGATTGGCTTCGCGCAACGCGCGAAAACTTGCCAGTGATTGACGGGGATCGCGACGAGCATAGTTAAACGTCCTTGCCCACAGGTCCTGATCGTACGCCTGGATCGGAATGGCATTGCTTGCCAGGATCTGGCGAAGCCGCCATGAGATAGCGAGTTCCGCATCCGCCAGGTGGGCCAAAATCTCGGCGATCGACCATTTGTCGGAAGCCGGCCGGCGCATAAGCTGTTTACCGGTCTTCCCTTTTAATAATGCCGCCAGTTTGCCGGGCGCTGCCTGCTGCAGACGCAACGGATCTTTGCCGTCGGCATAACTTAGTAAACGTTGGGTGTATTCCTGCGCGGTTTCCTGCATAGCTCCTCCTCCAGATTCGGTACATTTCAGGTTTGCTAAAATCCAGGTCCGCAGATTGGATCAATACCAGAGGCCACGCGACTCACTAAATGAAGCTTCAGTCTTTCAGAAATAATTCGGGCGGCCGATTTATGCACCCTGAAGATTTCCGGCTCATCTAATGTATTAACCTTGCCTATGAAACTGACCGTCTATACCGCTCCGTGGTGCCGCGATTGCCATGTCGCCAAGCGCTGGCTCGCCCAGAACAATATTTCCTTCCAAGAGATCAATATTGAAGAGACACCCGGGGCCGCCGAGGAAGTAATTCAGCGCACCGGCAAGCGGGCCATTCCGCAGTTCGTGATCAACGGCGACTGGGTGCAGCCCTACATTCCCGGAGAAGGCTTCAAGTATCGCGAAATGGCAGAGCTGTTTGGCGTGAAGGAATAATATGGAAATACGCGTCATGTCTCTCTAAAGCAGAGTTTCACAAGCGGATTCATGGCGCGGAACAGTTCCGGTTTCGGAACATGCGACATGAAGCCCGCAGCGGCAGCAGCTCTGTAAATTGTGCAAACCTGCGAGTACCTGCCGCTCATCTTAGCTGCCGTTCTCCTTGTTCCCCACGGAGGTTTCAAATGAAACGCACGGCGGCAGGGCTGTTCTTCCTTCTTTTTGTGGCTGCGGCGTCTGCGCAGTCTCTAATCAACATCGCCAATATCAAAATCCGCGTGGAGCGGCCAGACCGCATTCGCTAGCCAATAGCTCCGGGCTCCTCCAACTGCTTTGACGGCAAGGACAACATCTTTAACGAAATTGAAATTACCCCCGGCACTTTTTACGGATACACCGCAAATGGTTCAAAGACAACCACGGTGGCATCCACTTGCTTTGCCAAGGGCGGACAGCCATACGGCATGGGATCCACCGCACCGGGATCATTTGGTCCCACAATCTATCCGAGCAATAACTACGATTCCACCGCGGGATACGGAAGCTGCGGGCTCTGGTTGCAAGGCACGTATCTTTCAGGCACCACTTATTACGGCTTTGCGCATGCTGAAGGCTTTTCTTCAGCTTTTCCTTCGCAACGCCAGTGCACTTATCCTCCCACCACCAAGTCCATGGCCCTGCTCACGTCATCCGATGGGCTAAATTGGTCACTGAAGGGACAGATCATCTCCAATCCGAATGGAGACTCCAGCGGGACGGAATTTGGCGAAGGCGATTGCAGTCCGGTGCCATTCAGCGGCTTTATTTACCTATACTGCCGCAGGACTTCGGATTTCAAAACGTCAGTGGCCCGGGCCAGCAACACCAGCGATTTCACGCAGAGCAACTGGGTCAAATACAACGGTTCGTGGTCGCCGGGCGCCGCGTGGAACGCGGACGATAGCCCTCTGGGATCGTTCGGCAATTCTTCATCGCTCTATACCGATCCCGGTAGCGGGAACCAGACGATTGTGCTCATGAATGACAACATCACTTCTACCGCGCATGGACTGCTGATGTCATTTTCTGCCAATGCAACCAGCTTCAGTTCGCTGGCCGAGCCGGTGCTGTATGAAGATGACCATACGTTTCCGCATGCCTCTACCAATGGCGACCTGGTCGTCTATGCCTCCGCAATCAGTCCTACAGACGGCAGCCATTCCTGGGGTTCGAGCGGCTACTTCCTGCTGACTTACACGTATGTTCCCAACCAGAACGACAGCGGGGCTGCGAACTCTCCCACTCCTGCCCCAGACAGTGGCCGCACATTGGTGATGCGGAATTTGAATTTCAGCGTGGCGACTTCAGCGCAAACGCCGCACGTTGGCGTGGCCATCAGCCGCTGGCGCAATCCCGATATTGGGCTGCGAATCTCTTCCACTGAGGCGTTTCCTTATAATTTTGAGACTGCCAATGTCGCTTACGAGACCCGGAGCGGCTATATCATGACTGTGCCACCAACATCCGACGCGACCCAGATCTGGGAATGCGTGAATAAAACGTGGCCATCCACCACAAATCCCGACCACACATTTACCTTTGCCAATTCAACCGAATGCAGCGGCACAGGGGCGGGGTATAACAAGCTGCGAACGGCCGGATGGCTCTATAACGCCAACGATGCGCAACCTGCTAACACGGCGCCGATTTACCGGTGCAAGTCAACGGCAACTGGCTACACCGCTACTACTCATTTTGCATCCACGTCTTCAACCTGCGAAGGATTGGGCACAATGGAGTTTTTGCTGGGGTATGGTCTGGCAAACTGAACGAGAGAAATTCAGGTGGATGCAAACTGCATCCACCTGAAACTTGTTTCTTAATTGCGCGGAGGACTCTTTTCCGCCGGCCGTCTCCAACGCAGAGATGGAGGCAGGCGCAGACGCAAAACGCGCTCGCGGTGCTGTTCATCTGCCACGGAGAGTTCACGGGCTTTAAGCAGATCATGCAATCCTATAAGCCCAACCAGCTTCGAGCCGCCATTTGGCGTTACTACCGGAAAGCGCGTAAGCCCGGTAGCTGCCATCCGATTTACCACCATGCGCAAAGGTTCATCAGGAAATGCCACGACTGGCGCTTTGGCAATAATTTGTGAAAGCTGAACATTCCCATGACGGCCATTGCGCTGGTTTTCTATGGCGGTGAGA
>JBARNL010000180.1:0-3581 GCA_049802955.1 Candidatus Angelobacter sp. | reverse complement strand
CATCGATCGTCCTTCTGCCCTGCCCGTCCACGCCTGTGTTGTTCGTCAGCAGGCCGATCGTCATCTGCGTTTTGTCTTTCTTCAGTGACGCAAAATTGTCCTGCTCCAAAACATCAATGCCGGTCAGCACATGCCCATTGCGTGCAGCCAGCCGACGTGACGCCGTCGCCGCTTCGTTATAACCGGTGATCGCCAGCAGCTTTTCCTTGTCAGCAGAAGTCACGTCCAGCTTCAGCAGCGCCGCCACCGCCGTAGCCACGCGCGACCGCAAAGAGATCACGGCAGGCCCTTGCCGCGGCAGCACAGAATTCGTCAGCAGGATCACATATGTATTCGTATAAGGATCAATCCACATTGACGTGCCCGTGTACCCGGTGTGCCCAAACGACCCCACCGGCAGCAGCGATCCCCGATTCGATGAAAACGATGAATCAATATCCCAGCCCAGTCCGCGGACTTCCGTGGCGTTCGGCGGCTGCTGCGGCGTGGTCATTTTCTCAATGATGTCGCCATCCAGAATTTGCTTGCGGCTGATCAACGCCTGCGCGTACAAGGCCAGATCGCCCGCCGTGGAAAACACTCCTGCATGTCCTGCCACGCCGCCCATCCTGTCCGCGCGCGGATCATGCACCACGCCGCGCAGAATCTGCTTTCTATCCGGAGCAAAAGTTTCCGCAATCTTGTCCTTCCATTCCGGAGGCGGTAGAAAGCGCGTGTGCTTCATACCCAGCGGCTGGAAGACGTGCACTGCCGCGTACTGGTCAAGCGGCATGCCGGAGAGCCGCTGCACCAGTTCGCCCAGCACAATGAAATTGGTGTCACTATAAATAAAGACCGATCCCTGCGGCGCCTGCAACTTCTCTTCATGGGCCAGCCGGAACGCCGCGTCGCGTCCCACCCAATAAGGGTTCAAATCGATGTCCGGCCGCAGCCCGGAATAATGCGTCAGCAACTGCCGCACCGTCACCGCGTCTTTTCCGTTCATTCCGAAATCGGGAATGTAATGCGCCACCGGTTCATCCAGGCGGACTTGGCCATACTGAATCAACCGCATCACGCTGGGCGTGGTCGCCACAACTTTGGTGAGAGACGCCAGATCAAAAATCGTGTCCAGCGTCATGCCTTCAGCCCGCGGCGAAGTTGCGCGCAGACCAAAAGCTTTCTGGTGGACGATCCTGCCGCCATGCCCCACCACCAGCACCGCTCCCGTGATGGCCTGGTCATTGATCTGCTCCTGCACCAGCAGGTCGACAGGCGAAAAATTGGCCGCCTTCTTCACTTCCGCCGCTGGTTTCTTCTTCTTTGCGGCAGGCGTGGGCGCACCTGTAGCCGAAAAACCTTGAACAGCCAAAATGAGTATGGAAATTAAGCCAATGGCTTTGCGCGGGAATGTCATCTGTTAGCTGAGTGTGTTATAAACCGAAAACAAAAGCAACACGAGAGGATTTTCTGCACCAAAGTACCAACAGCACGCTGTCCCATTCACTCAGCCAACAGGACAACCAATTCCAGCAAGCGTTTGACATCCTTCGCTCCGGCATCAACCAGCGCGCTTTTCCCGGCGCAACCGTCGCCGTCACTCATCAAGGAAAACTAATCGCGCACAAAGGTCTCGGGCGTTTCACTTATGACGCCACATCTCCTGCCGTGACCGCTGAAACGATCTACGATCTCGCATCCCTCACCAAGGTGATTGCCACCACTGCCGCCTGCATTATTTTGTACGATCGCGGCCTGTTCAAGCTTGATCAGCAATTAGCCGGTCTCCTGCCCGAATTCGCGGACAGCCGCGCAGAACAAAAAGACCCTCGCCGCCAGATCACGCTCCGCATGCTTCTGGCACATTCCTCTGGGCTCCCTGCCTATATCAAGCTCTTCCAAACCGCACATAATAAGCACGAGCTGATCCAACAAGCTCTCCGCGTCCCACTCGCTGCCGCGCCCGGCTCCCAGGCCGAATACAGTGACATCGGCTTTGTCCTGCTCGGCCAAGCGCTGGAAAGGCTTTCCGGCGAGCCTCTGGACCAATTCTGCCAGCGTGAGATCTTCGCCCAACTCAGCCTTGCGCATACCTGCTTCAATCCGCCAGCCGGCCTGAAACTCGCAATCCCACCCACCGAAGATGACCGTACTTTCCGGCATCGCCTGATCCAAGGTGAGGTCAACGATGAAAACGCCTCCGTAATGGGCGGCGTCGCTGGTCACGCCGGCTGTTTCTCCACTGCGCTCGACGTGTCAGTTTTTGCACAATGCATGTTGCAGGGCGGTTTGCCCCTGGTAAAAAAGGAAACTTCGGAAATTTTTACCCGCCGCCAGGACCTTCCTCCCGGCACCTCGCGCGCTTTGGGTTGGGACACGCCCTCCCAACCGTCTCAATCCGGAAAATATTTTTCCTCGCGCTCCTATGGCCACTTGGGCTATACAGGTACCTCACTATGGATTGACCCTGATCGCCAGCTTTCTGTCACCCTGCTAACCAATCGCACCTGGCCGGACCGTGGTTCGCAGTCCATTAAGCAATTCCGGCCCGCTTTCCACGATGCAGTCCTTGAGGCCCTTTGAGGTATTGAACGGCGTGAGTCCTCGCAAAGCCAAACTCCGCGATCTCCGGACCGAACAGCAGAACGTTGCTTCGTCCGCACTCGATACCTTGTCCGCGCTGGAGATTGCCCGCGTGATCAACCATGAGGATTATAAAGTTGCCGCCGCAGTGGAGCGTGCTCTGCCTCAGATAGCACAGGCCATTGATGCCATTGCCAATGCCATTCGCAGCGGTGGAAGGCTGATTTACGTGGGCGCCGGCACCAGCGGACGGCTGGCCGCGCTCGATGCCGCCGAATGTCCTCCCACGTTCAACACTGATCCAAAAACCGTTCAGTATGTGATTGCGGGAGGCGATAAAGCCCTGGGCCACGCCGCCGAATACAGTGAGGATTCCAGTATCAGCGGACGCAAAGATATAGCCAAACGCAAAACCGGCAAAAAAGATGTGGTGGTGGGGGTTGCCGCCAGCGGTCGAACGCCTTACACCTTGGGCGCTCTGGAACATGCACGCAAGAAAGGGGCCAAAACCGTTGCGGTGATCTGCAATCGTGGCTCCCAGATGGGCGCTCTGGCTGATATTGAGATCGTGCTCGACGTAGGCCCGGAAGCTGTTTCCGGTTCCACGCGCATGAAGGCCGGTTCTGCACAAAAGATGGCCCTGAACCTGCTAACTACTGGAGCAATGGCCCGTCTTGGGTATATCTATGGCAATCTGATGGTGAATGTCCATACCAGGAATCATAAGTTAATGGAACGTGGGCTGAATGTTTTAGAAAAAGCTGCTGGGGTTGACCGTCCAACTGCATCCAAAACTCTTGGCGCGGCCAGAAATCAGGTGGCACTAGCTCTCGTTATGCTGAAAACCGGTTTGAATCGTGCCGAGGCCGGTAAAAGACTCAAGAGCGTTAAGGGTAATGTCCGAGAGGCGATCGCACAGGGTCATTTAAAATGAAGCTAGTTCCCTAGTCACCGAATAGCGGTCCCAGCAAGGCAGAGCCTCTGCTGTCCCTGGGCAGTCCCGACTTCAAAAAGCCGGT
>JBARNL010000179.1:0-10687 GCA_049802955.1 Candidatus Angelobacter sp. | reverse complement strand
TCCGGATCAGCCTGGTGCTGGCCGTCTGCGCGCTTTCTTACTTCTTCTGCGTCGGTCCGTTCCTGGGTGTTGTCCTTGCGCCCGGCTTGGCCAAAGCGGGCATTGCGGCTGCGATCATAATGATCGCGTTGGCTTACACTCTCTCCGGACGTTACATGGGAAACTCCGCGCTGCTTTTCCTTACCTGCCCCATGGCCGCGCTGGTATTTGATTTCGCCGCTCTGCAATCCGCCTTTTTGGCCCTGCGCGATGGTGCTATCACCTGGCGCGGCACAAAATATTCGCTAACCGAACTCAGGAAGAAGTAAAGCCGTTGAAATGCCGCAAGAAATCTCGGCGTCAAATAGACTTACGCGGCCGGCTGAAACTGCAGCACCATCATGTTCCGCGAGGAATTTAGAACCTCCAAATGATTCCGCCGGAATAGCGGAAGCTGTTCTGGTTATTGCTGGTGCTGGTGGCAAGCCCGGAGGCCAGAGCGTCAGTCGAGTTGAAATTTGTGCGGATGAAATCGACCTGTGCCGCACGGATGGCAAAGTGGCGCGTGAGGCCAATGTCCACGCCGCCGCCAAAAGCCATGGCGAACGCGTTGGCGCTATCCAGCGGGGCCGAGATTCCTCCCAGGATCGGCACGCCCACGCCGGCGTTCAGGCTGGAGTGCGCCGCGCCGAACAGCGCGTGTCCAAAGACCGAGCTTTTGCCGAAATATCCGGTGACAGTGGGACCAAACAGGAAGTTGTAGATGTGCTGTCGCGTGCCGGCGGAAAAGCCCAGCAAGGAAACGCCGGCAAGTTGCTGGGAGTTGCCGCTGAAGTCGGCAGTGACGCCGAAATGCGGGGTGAAGTTGAAGGTGCCTTGGCCTTCCCATCCATTAAGATTGTTGCCGCCGAGGTTGAAACCGCTGCCGCCGATGTTGCCGATGTTGCTGCCGCCGAGGTCATTGTTGGCGTGAAGCAGGGAGTATCCCCCGTAGATGGTTCCGCGTGTTGGCACCTGGGTGGTCTCCCGCTGGGCAAAGCTCAACAGCGGTAGACACAAAAGGGCTGAGAATAAGATCGCGCGTAGGCGCATTGATGGCTCTCCTTGATAAGGTGGGTTCGTTATCAATACAAACCCGCGCAGAAGAGCTTGTTGCGGCAGCGGAGGTAAAGAACTGTGGCGGGTCAGAGAGAGATCAGGTTAAGAATTGTAAGAGGCGGCAAAAACTTACCACTGATTGACACGGATAACACCGATCTGCGGGGATTTTTGCAAAAAGCGCAGATCGAATTTTTACGTTAGAGAAACAGAGCAGGGAAAGACCAGGGATTCCTCAGCCGTTCCTGATCAGTGTTATCCGTGCTAATCAGTGGTAAGTTTTTTCGGTTTTAGGCGATTGCCTTCAGCATGTCCGCGGGCGCGGCGTTGTCGCCAAACGTCTCACTCACGTGGACGAACAGATCTTTGTTGCCGGGAGCAAACACAAAGCTGCCTCCAAGCTGCAACGGATCTTTTCCCAGGCGATGCTGTTTGTGTCCTGCGGCCTTTGCCCGCTTGCGCGCTTGCAAGTTGTCTTTGCGCAGCAAGTGGAGCAGGGAAGCGTGGCGCAGGCCCACAGTTTTATATGCTTCACGTTTGTCGTCGATAAGGAGAGGGAACTGGATGCCGGTTTTCTCGCGGAAGAATTTGGCATAACTGGGATCGCCCAGTCCAACCACAGCTAGATGAGCGCCTTTCTTCTTGAACTCGGCTTCAAATTCGCGCAACTGCGCGACGTGCTCTCCGCAAAAGATTCAACCGTAATGACGAAGAAAGACCAGCACGGCAGGCCCGCTCTCCCACAAAGAGCCGAGCCGCGTCGCGTTGCCGTCGGCGTCAGGGAGCGTTATTCCAGCCAGCTTGCTGCTGAGTGATTCAGGCATGCCGGACATTTTCTTGGCAGCCATGGCAGGTTGTCAAGCTGCATTCTTGCAATCGCACACGTACAAAAGATAATGAGCGGAGCGTGCAAGACTTAAAATTTCAAATTCAATTTTTAAATCTTTGATATTTGCTATGCTTTTCCGCCTATGCATGAAATCAAAGGTGCGGTTGCAGTCATAACGGGAGCGGCTTCAGGAATCGGACGCGCGCTGGCGGTGGATCTGGCGAAAATGGGCGCGCAACTCGCGCTGGCCGACGTAAACGCCGCTGGTCTTGAAGAAACGCGTGCGTTGCTGGGCAATGCTACGGCGCGCGCTTATACGGTGGACGTTTCCAAAGCGCCCGCGGTTGAAGCTTTCGCCCAGGCAGTGCAGCGCGACTTTGGTCGCGCGCAACTATTAATCAATAATGCCGGCGTCGCGCTAGTGGGAACGCTGGCTGAAGTTTCTTTAGAGGACATGCAGTGGCTGATCGGCATTAATTTCTGGGGCGTAGTGTACGGCTGCAAGTTCTTTATGCCGATGCTTCAGCACGAGAGTGACGCGCACATCGTTAATATGTCCAGTATTTTTGGATTGATCGGCCCTCCCGGACAGACCGCCTATGCCGCCAGCAAATTTGCGGTCCTCGGATTTAGTCAATCGTTGCGGGAAGAGCTGCGGGCCACAAGCTCGATTAAAGTAACGTCAGTGCATCCTGCGGGTATTGCCACGCCAATTGCGCATAGCGCACGCGCCGGAAGCGGCGTAACTCCGGTGGTTCGGCGGGAAGCTGAAGAGTATTTCAAAAAAGTAGCGCTGATCACGCCGGAAGAAGCTTCGCAGGTAATCATCAATGGAATTTTGGGAAATAAGAACCGCGTGCTCATCGGCTCGGATGCTTACCGCATTGACCGCATCCAGCGGCTTTTTCCTGCCCGCGCCAGCGCCATGTTCGCCAGCTTTCTGGAGAAACGAAGAAGGCCAAAGTCTCAGGCTGCGGCAAGCGCGTCCAAAGCGCTTTGAGTGGGCGGCAAGCCTGAGCTTAGAGCAGGGACGAAACGGCCTGAAGCCGGTCATGAATTACGATTTCGGAAAAATGGGGTTACACTGAGGATACACTGCCCGGCTTTTGACAATTCCTTCTCGCCGGGACATAATTCATCGCCCCATTTTCTATTGATGGATAATTGCGTTCGCTGGTTCACTCGGCAAGAAATTTAATGCAGGAACAGGATTTTTGCCATAAAGTGTTCCTGATTAATTTTCGCCTCCAATTTTTGCCGAGGGCCTGGGCGGTTTCAAAGGCGTGCGTCCGTGGGGCGGGATGCAAGCATGCAATCAAAGTTTAGTTTTTGGAGACTGCGTTTCTACTCAATCATGTGGCATAATACTCGGCCAATAAAGGGTATGCGAACTATTCATCACATGAATGAGCACTCATTCACGTTTTCACTGGCCTTTCCGCCTCGACTCCATCGGGCGATGGTGCCAGACAATTTCCTCACGCTTCGCCACTGCTACCTGGGAGGGTTTATGCGGTTTATCCATCTATTGAGAATCTTTCTTGCGTCCATGCTGCTTAGCGGCATGGTCTTTGCGCAGGGTGTCGGCGCCTCGGGTGATATCCGCGGCACAGTGACAGATCCGTCCGGCGCAGTTGTTACCAATGCCAATGTAACGGCGACCGATATTGCCAGAGGAATCAAGCACACAGTGGCCACGGACAATAACGGCCAGTATCGATTGACGGGGCTCCAACCGGCCACCTACAGCCTCAGCGTTTCGAAATCGGGTTTCCAGTCGGAACTGGCAAAGAATGTGGTGGTCAACATCGGCCAGACCTCGACGGTCGATTTTCCCATGAAGGTATCGCAGGTTTCAGAGCAGGTGGAAGTCACCGCAGAGCCGCCGGTCGTCGAAACCGAAAGAGGCGCGCAGGCCAACGTTGTTACAGAGCAGACAATCCGCGACTTGCCGATCAATCGCCGCGATTACCTGACCTTTACGCTGCTGGCTCCAGCCGTCTCCGACTCAACCAGGCTGGCTTCGGATCAGGATTTTCGCGTTAAGCAGACGCCCCAGAGCGGCCTTTCATTTTACGGCAGCAACGGTCGCGGCAACAGCGTGACAGTGGACGGCGGCGAAGTAAATGATGATGCTGGCGGCGTCCGCCTCAACATGGGACAGGATGCAGTCCAGGAATTTCAGATCAATCGCAGCAACTACGGAGCCGACCTCGGCGGCGCGAGCGGCGCGACGATCAATATCGTTACTAAGTCCGGCGGCAATGACGTCCATGGAAGCCTGTTCGGCTACTTCCGCAATGATGCCCTGGATGCAGCTAATCCTTTTTCCATCAGCCAGGCGCTTGCGCCCGGACAGACTTTCAATCCTGCGGCGCCTGACGTTCAAGGCTCACACGTAAAAGACAGCTTGACGCGAGAGCAATTTGGCGGCGCAATCGGCTTCCCCATCAAGAAGGACAAGACCTTCCTGTATAGCTCCTTTGAAGGCTTGCTTGGTGACGCGCAGAATGCCGTTCCGCTACTGACGGACACAAATATTTTCCGGCCAGATAGCGGCCAGTTTAGCGGCAACAATCAAGTTGCCATTCTGAACGGTTTGGCGGGACTTGGTTCAACTTCAGTCCCATGCATATCAAATAATAATCCTCCCGGTCCACCTACATCCTTGCCTGCGGCTGTCTGCGCGGGCATACTCCAAAGCTTATTGACGGTAAATCCGACCGCCAATCTGGTTCCGATTTTAGGCCCGGTTCAGGGGCCACTGCAGACGGCTCGAAACGGCTTCATTCAGGATCAGTTTGAGAACAACGGCGGGCTGTTTCCGTACAATAACCGGCTCTATCTCGCTTCCACTCGTTTCGACCACCAGTTCAGTGATCGTAACCAGGTGACGTTGCGTTACAGCTTTGGGCATGACTTGGAACAGAACCCTGATGTCACGTCTTTGACGGGCTTTTCCCGTGGCAGCTCCGTCAAAGCTTTTGACAATACTCTACTGGCTTCATGGTTCCACCAGTTCAGCGGAAGGACTCTGAATGAAGCTCGCGTCCAATGGAATTACTCCAACTTCGATGTGAATCCAAATGTTCCTGGCCAGGTAGGACTGGACATCCCAGGTTTTGGAAATGTTGGCACGCAAATTTTCCTTCCCAGTTTCACCATCATGCGGCGCTATGAGTTTGCCGATAATGTCAGCTTGATTCGCGGCAAGCACAATATAAAGTTCGGCGGTTACGAGCTCTATCGCGGCAATCACTCTGAATCCCACACCTTCTTTCCCGGGCGGTTCGTTTTTGGAAACTTACCCGGCGGCTTGCTAAGCCCTTGCCTGCAAGTACCGGCGGCGTGCGGCTTGACCGGCGTAAATGCTGCAAGCATCAACTCAATTCAATCGGTTTCACTCGGGCTTCCGCAGTTCTACCAGCAGGGTTTTGGTAATCCCATTTACAACTACCCGCGCCCCTTCACTGCTGCGTACGTCCAGGACCAATGGCAGATGGCGCCTAATTTCACGCTGAACGTCGGCGTGCGTTATGAGCTGGATTCACAATATGGGGCGTTAAACACGGACAAAAATAATTTTGCTCCTCGCCTCTCATTTGCCTGGGACCCGTTCAAGGACCATAAGACTGTCGTCCGCGCCGGCTATGGCATTTTCTATTCGCCCATTTACGGCCAAATCGCTGACGTAGTCCAGACCCTCGGATTAGTCAAAGGCGTGCGGCCCATTGCCCAAACATTTGTGCCGCTTACCGCTTCTCCTGTAAGTTCAGCCACAATCTTCCAGACATTGTTTGCTGAGGGAAAAGTTCAATGCACTACTCCAGCCGCAGGCAATGCCGCTTGCATTACGCCGGCGGATCTGGCCCAGTTCGGTATCCCCGTCACTCATACTGGCCCGGTGCCTCCGTTGAGTGTTCTGTTCAGCGGCCAGCCAAACTACCAGAATCCCTATTCTCAACAGGCTGAATTTGGTATCGAACGCGAAATCGCAAAAGGTTGGGCTGTGTCTTTGAGCGGCATTTACGTTCATACCATCGGATTGCCGGTCGCCATTGATACAAATGCCTTGCCCGCGCCTTTGACCACAGTGACCCTGGCCAACGGACAGAACGTTTCTTTCCGCAACTGGGCAGCTCCGCAGTGTTCAGGAGCAGGTATTGTCAACTGCTTTGCCAATCCTCTCCTGCTTCAGAACGATGTCTATTCATCCAAGGGATCCTCTTTGTATGAAGGCGCCATTCTGGAAGTGAAGAAACGTTTCAGCTCACACTTCTCCGTGCTGGCAAACTATACGCTCAGCAAAGCCTTTGACACCACCACCGACTTCAACAGTGACTTTGGTCCGGTGGATAACACGAACCTCGCTGCGGAACGTTCATTGTCTAGCTTCGACCAGCGTCATAAAGTCGTGGTTGCCACTGTTGTCGATACCGGGAACTCAGGCGGTCGTATTTTCTCCGGCTTCCAGTTCGCGCCTATCTTCCGCTACAACAGCGGCCATCCTTTTGATCTTCTGGCTGGTACTGACGTGAATGGCGATCGCCACAGCACCAATGATCGTCCTATCGGCGCGGCGCGGAATACCGGCCTCGGCCCTGACTACATGGATTTGGACATGCGCATCTCTCGCCGCTTTAAAATGGGCGACCGCGCGAATCTCCAGGTGCTGGCTGAAGGCTTTAACCTGGCAAACCGCACGAACTTTGCCAGTGTAAACAACGTAGTGGGTCCCAATTTCGGTCTTCCCGTCGCCGAAGGTGGGCAACCAGGCTTCACCACGTTTAACGTTTCTGGCAGCGCTTCGCGTCCTGCTAGTGCGCCGCTGGCCTTCACCTCGGCTTTCCCGATGCGCCAGTTGCAACTTGGCATTCGCATCGGCTTTTAGCTCTTAACCTTGAATGACGGAGGCGGTAAATCGCCTCCGTCATTTTTTCTTTAGGCACCGGCCACCCCGAATTTTTAGCGCCCATGTCTGTTGCTTCCCCAACCACGCCCCATTTAAGCCAGATGACCGGCGCTCAAGCCTTGGTCGCTGCTCTGGTGCGGCATGGCATCACCGCGGGCTTCGGCATTCCCAGCATCCACAACATCGCCATTTATGAAGCTCTTCGCCAGACCCCTGAATTTCACCATTGGGTCGTTCGCCATGAGCAGGCGGCGGGTTATGCCGCGGACGGCTTCTATCGCCGCAGCGGCCAGATAGCCGCGATTTTCGCTTCCACTGGCCCGGGAAACCTGTTTACGCTGGTTCCGCTGCTGGAAAGTCTGCAGAGCAGCATTCCGGTTCTTCTCATCGGTACCAACATCGCTTCATCAATGCTGGGCAAAACCGGAGGAGCGCTGCACGAAACACCAAATCAACTGGAAATTATCCGGCCTCTCACGCGTTTTGCGCGGCGCATTGCCAGTCCTGACGCTTTGCTCGAAACTATCGCCGAGGCTGTGGCCGTCCTTCGCGGGCCATTGCCGGGACCTGCTTTTATTGAAATTCCACACGACTTCTTTCTTGCGCCAGTAAGCGTGGACTCGTCAAAGCCCGCGGAGTGGAATTCCTTTTCGCATCAGGCTCTGCCGTCTCAAGCAATAGAAGACACTCGGCGACAAATCGGCGTGAGCCGCACGCCCACAATTCTCATCGGTGCCGGCATACGCGATAGCGGCGTCGCTGTCCGCACATTTGCCGAACTTCTCCAATGCCCGGTCTTTACCAGCACCAGCGGCAAGGGAATGTTTCCCGGCGATCATCCACTTTCTCTCGGCTGTATCTCCCGTCTCGGAGCCGTACAGGAAGTTTTCGCGCAAAGCGATCTGCTCATTTCGTTTGGCGCTCGTCTCACCGAGTTCGATACCGGCCGCTTCGGCCTGCAACTTCCGCCACAGCATATTCAGGTTATAGAGGACGCCCATTACGCTGGAGATAGAATTCCGTCAGTGCGGGTCGTAGGTGAAATTGGCGCGATCGCGCAAGCGTTTATGCCGAACACAACGGCTCGTTCACCATGGTGCGATATGGCCGCAATCAAGTTAAGCGAATCGCAACGGCTGGAAGCTCTCGGACAGGATAGCTATGCCGCTCTTAAGCTGATCCGGGCAGCCATGCACCGCAATGATGTGCTGGTAAACGATCAATCCATCCTCAACTACTGGGCATCGGCTTTCTTTCCCGTGCTGGAGCGGGGAACGTTCCTCTATCCTTCAGGATCGGGAACGCTGGGCTATGGCTTACCGGCAGCCATTGGCGCTGCGTGTGCGATAAAGCGCTCGGGCGAAGCGCGCAAAATCGTCTGCATTGCCGGCGATGGCGGCTTTCAGTACACCCAGCATGAACTGGCCACGCTGGCACAGTACGATCTGCCGGTAAAAATTCTTCTGGTAAACGATGACTCGTATGGCGTAATCGCATTTTTACAACGCACGATGTTTGGCCAGACGCATGAAGTCGCATTGAAGAACCCGGACTTTTGCCGCGTGGCGGAAGCCTATGGCATCCGCGCAGAGCGCATTACGTCGATTGCGGCCCTGCAACAACGCTTGCCGCAATGGCTGAGCGCGCCTGGTCCCGCTCTGCTGGAGTGGCACACGCAGTTGAAAGCGCCGTGGGAAGTTGGCGCTATTCCGCGTCCGACAGGTATCGCACAGAAAAGCTCATAATGCTTTTTGCCATCTTTAAAGGAGACTGAGAGCCCATGTCCGAACAATCAGCTCACAAGAGCGTGAAACAACTTTTCGATCTCACGGGCCGCGTCGCCATTATTACCGGCGGATCGATTGGGCTGGGCCGCCAGATGGCGGAAGCCCTGGCTGAAATGGGAGCGAATCTGGTTCTATGCGCGCGTAAAAAAGAGCGCTGTGAAGAGGCCGCGCATGACATGGAAAAACTTGGCGTTCGGGCCCTCGCTATGGCTTGCGACGTAAAAGACCAGGGCAGCGTTGAGCAACTGATCGCCGGCACCGTGGCGGAGTTCAAGCGCGTCGATATCCTCATTAACAATGCCGGCATCTCATGGGGCGCTGCTACGGAAAAAATGACTCTGGCGGAGTGGAACAAGGTTATGGAAACCAACTTGACGGGAACGTTTCTATGCGCCCAGGCCGCCGGTAAAATCATGCTAAAGCAGCAAAGCGGTAAGATCATTAATATGGCGTCGGTCGCAGGCATCAGGGGCGCGCCGCCTGAGACGGTAGAGGCAATTGCGTACCATGCCAGCAAGGGCGGAGTGATTTCCTTTACGCATGATCTGGCTGTGAAGTGGGCGCGGCATAATATCCAGGTCAACGCCATTGCGCCGGGATGGTTTCCCACGCACATGTCTGACAAAGTTATCGAGTACAAGCGAGATTACCTGCTCAGCCACATTCCCGCGCGCCGTTTCGGTTCCGACCATGACTTGAAAGGCGCGGCGGTCTTTCTTGCTTCGGACGCCTCCGCTTACGTCAACGGGCACGTGCTGGTGGTGGATGGAGGCCAGTCCGCCTGAGATCATTATGATTATTCCTCTAACTCCATTACGATTTTTGCGTTACTCCAGCCAGCAATTTCCTCGTCGAACTGCCGTCGTCTGTGGCGATCAACGATTTACTTATGCTCAATTTTCTGACCGCACTGCGCGGCAGGCAGGTGCATTGCGATCATTGGGCATCAAATCCGGAGAGCGCGTTGCGTTTCTTGGGGCAAATTGCCATCGTCTGCTTGAAGGCTATTACGGCGTGGTAGAAGCCGGCGGCATTCTGCTGCCATTGAATATCCGTCTCGCCTCGCAGGAACTGGCATACATCCTCAACGACTCAGAAGCTGATGTGCTTTTGTTGGAAGAACAGTTCACTCCTCTGGTTGAGTCATTCCGCAAAGATCTCACCTCGGTAAAACACTTTGTTCCTCTCGATTTCAAACCTAACCTGCCCTGGATGGCCGCGAAGAATTATGAGGAGATGCTTGCCGCGGCCACGCCGTATCGCGCAGACGTAATGCAGATCGACGAAAATTCCGTCGCCGAGCTTTTCTATACCAGCGGCACAAGCGCAAATCCCAAGGGCGTGATGCTTACGCATCGCAACATCTATCTTCATGCCTTGAACGTGGCAATAGCCTTTGGAGCCAAGAGTGATTCCGTGGAGCTACACACCATTCCGTTATTTCACGCCAACGGCTGGGGCGTGGCGCATTCGCTTACTTACGTCGGCGGCAAGCACGTGATGATGCGCAAGTTTGAAACTACGGAAGTCTTTCGCCAGATTGAGCGCGAGGGCGTACAGTCTTTGAGCGTTGTTCCGGCGATGGCAACCGCGCTGGTCAACTGCCCTGAGCGCCCCAAGTTCAATTTGAAGACTTTGGAACGCATGAGCCTGGGCGGCGCGGCATCGTCTCCCACGCTGGTGCGTGAAGTGGAAGAGAAGCTTGGCTGCGCCTGCTATTCCGGCTATGGCCTCACGGAAACCGCTCCTGTCCTGACTACTGCCCGGATGAAAGCCGGGCTTGATTGGGAAGGCCAGGCTCGCTTTGAAAAGCAGGCAAGCACCGGCCATGCCATTCCGGGCGTTGAGATTCGCGTTGTCGATCCCGATGATAACGATGTTCCACGCGATGGCAAAAGCATTGGCGAGATTGTTGCCCGCAGTGACGGTGTGATGGCCGGTTATTGGAAACAACCTGAAGCCACCGCGCAGGTCATGCGCAATGGATGGTTCCATACCGGTGACATGGCCACCATCGACGAGAATGGCTACGCGCTGATTGTGGACCGTAAGAAAGACATCATTGTGAGCGGCGGCGAAAAT
>JBARNL010000178.1:0-1574 GCA_049802955.1 Candidatus Angelobacter sp. | reverse complement strand
TTTGGGTCGATTGTACTTGGGCTGTATGACGAAAACGGCAAGCTGATGCATGTTGGCAACGCCGGCAGCGGCTTTACCGGATCGACGCATGCGGCGCTATGGAAAAAGCTGCATGCCCTGGAGACGGAGAAGAATCCTTTCGGCGCAAAGATTGAAAGCACGCGGCGTCCGCATTGGATCAAGCCGGAGCTGGTGGCGGAAATCAAATTCTCTGAATGGACACATGAGGGCGAACGTGGCGGAATTAAAATGAGAGCGCCTATATACCAGGGATTACGCCTGGATAAAAAGCCGCGCGAGTGCATTTTTGAATTTCCCCGGCATACCCAGGCCGAGGTTCGCAAAGCAGAAGAGGAAGCAGCAACCTGATTAATATTTCCCGTTCGCTCAAAGCCCATTTGCTGCTGATATTGATCGCTTTTATCTGGGGCAGCACTTTTGTTCTGGTAAAACAAGCGCTCAATGACGCTTCTCCGCTGGCGTTGAATTCCGCCCGCATGATAGTCGCAGCGGTGCTGCTGGCAATTTTTTATCGGAAAAGAATTGCCGTACTAACTAAACCTGCCCTCGTAGCCGGCGTGGTTGTGGGCATCTTTCTCTATGCCGGCTACGCTTTCCAGACCAGCGGACTTAAGCTGACTACGCCATCAAAATCGGCATTTCTTACCGGCACTTCATCTGTGCTGGTGCCACTATTTCTGGTGGCAATCTGGCACGTACGGATTCATCTGTGGCGTGTGGCGGGAATTGTCCTGGCTTTGGCCGGGCTGTTTCTGATGACTGTGCCTGGCGGCCCCGGCGGGCTGGCCGATTTCGCCAATGTGAACCTGGGCGATCTTCTAACCGTGGGTTGCGCCATTTGCTTTACCTTCCACGTCATCTTTGTAGGACGCGCGAGCCAGCGCTTCCCTTTTGAGCAGGTTGCCTTTTTGCAAGTCGCCACAGCTGCTTTACTCATGACCATCAGCACGCCATTGCTGGAGCATCCTTATTTTCGACTTACGCCAACAGTGATCGCCGCAATCTTGATTACCGGCGTTCTTTGTACGGCAGTGGCTTTCAGCATTCAATCATGGGCGCAGCAATTTACGCCTGCCACCCATACCGCGCTGATTTTTACCACTGAGCCGGTTTTTGCCTGGTTAACCTCTTTCATCTATCTCCATGAGCGGCTTGGCCTTCGCGCCGGAGCCGGAGCATTGTTGATCCTGGGCGGCGTGCTGGTTTCCGAGCTTCTGGGGCAGGTTGAAAAGCCGGACGATGATCTGGTTGAGGCGGACCAGGCGGCCAGCTCTGGTGGATAACGCCTCCTTTGGTTTGTGCGTCTAAGTGATAGCGCTCCAGTAATCAAGAACGAACCGATAACCGGTGGGAGTATTGGATTTATAATCATTGGAGAAGTTAGTCCGGAGGTAAGACGAAGTATGAACTCGCGTTTTGGCGCCTTGGTATCACGCATGCGTTCGCAACGGGCGCTCTCCACACTGGTGGTCCTGTTGACATTGACAGTCGGCATTTTGATTGGCACCGTCCTGAGCCGGGGGAAAGTGAGAGGCTATTCAGGCCCCGACGGC
>JBARNL010000177.1:0-5097 GCA_049802955.1 Candidatus Angelobacter sp. | reverse complement strand
TGGTTCTGGCGCGCCGCAACGGCATTATCGATTCCGTGGATTCTGAGCGGATCATCGTGCGCGTGGAAGGCGAGCATCATCCGACGCAGCTCTCCCGAGAAGTCGGCAGCGACATTTACCCGTTGACGAAATTCAAGCGCTCCAACCAGAACACCTGCATCAACCAGAAGCCGGTGGTCAAGAAAGGCGACCGAGTGTTAAAAGGCCAGGTCATCGCTGACGGGCCTTGCACAGATAAAGGCGAATTGGCTCTGGGACGCAACGTGCTTGTGGCCTTCATGCCCTGGCGCGGTTACAACTTTGAGGACGCGATCCTGGTCTCAGAAAAAATGGTGAAGGAGGATTACTACACCTCCGTCCACATTGAAGAGTTTGAGATAGAAGCTCGCGACACGAAGCTGGGACCGGAAGAAATTACCCGCGACATCCCGAACGTAAGCGAATCGGCGCTGCGCGATCTGGATGAAAGCGGCGTGATCCGCATTGGCGCCACGGTTAAACAGGGCGACATTATTGTGGGCAAGGTAACGCCAAAGGGCGAGACCCAGCTCACACCGGAAGAGAAGCTGCTGCGCGCGATCTTCGGCGAAAAAGCCGGCGACGTGCGTGACGCTTCGCTGACCTGTCCGCCGGGCATCGAGGGAACGATCGTGGACGTAAAAATCTTCTCCCGTAAGGGACAGGAAAAAGACGAGCGCGCCAAAGCCATTGAGGCTTCGCAGATCGAGAGGCTGGAAAAGAACCTGGCTGACGAAATCCGAATCCTGACCGACGAGCGGTTGAAGCGCCTTGAAGGCATCCTGGGAAATAAGGAAGTCCAGGCTGACCTGCACGATGAGCGCACCAACAAGCGCCTGCTGGTCAAAGGGGCAATGCTTGATCGCGAAACGATTGAGCGGATTTCCACGCGCAACCTGAAGCGCATTAAATATGCTGACAAGGACCCGCGCGTTAACGAGCAGATTGATGAAATCGAAGAAATGACCTCGCGCCAGATCGACGTGCTGCGCAAGATCACCAATGAAAAGATCGGCAAGCTGCAAAAAGGCGACGAGCTTCCTCCCGGCGTGATCAAGCTGGTGAAGTGCTATGTGGCCATGAAGCGCAAGCTCAGCGTGGGCGACAAGATGGCAGGCCGTCACGGCAACAAAGGCGTGATTGCCCGCATTCTGCCTGAAGAAGACATGCCGTATCTTGCAGACGGCACTCCGGTGGAAATCGTGCTCAACCCGCTCGGCGTACCCAGCCGTATGAACGTGGGCCAGATCCTGGAAACACACCTGGGCTGGGCCGGTCATCATTTGGGCGAGCGCATTGCGGAGTTCTTGAAAGAGAACTCGCGCGAAGAAACGATTCGCCGCGAGCTGAAGAGCATTTTCAAGGACACTCCGTTTGGCGACAAGATCACCGCTTTGGAAGATGACGAGCTGATGCACGTGGCCAAGACGCTGACGAAAGGCGTTTTCTTTGCCTCGCCGGTGTTTGACGGTTCGCGCGAAGTGGAAATTAAATCGATGCTGCGTGAAGCCGGCCTGCCTGAATCGGGCAAGACGGACCTTTATGACGGCATGACCGGAGACAAGTTCGAACAGCCGGTGACGGTGGGCTACATCTACATGCTGAAGCTCTCCCACCTGGTGGACGACAAGATCCACGCCCGCTCCATTGGGCCGTACTCGCTTATTACCCAGCAGCCGCTGGGCGGCAAGGCGCAGTTCGGCGGACAGCGCTTTGGAGAAATGGAAGTCTGGGCGCTTGAAGCATATGGCGCGGCTTACATCCTGCAGGAACTGCTTACCGCGAAATCAGACGACGTATTTGGCCGTACCAAGATTTATGAGGCCATTGTTAAAGGCGAAGCCGCCATTGAACCGGGCGTGCCTGAGTCATTCAACGTTCTGATCCGCGAATTGCAGTCGCTCTGCCTGGATGTGGAGCTGATCAAGACCGAAGGCGGCAGAAAGCAGATTGCCGCGGCGGCTGACTAAACGGAGATTCAATCGCTCTTTAGTCAAGCCCATCTCAACTCCGGACCGCTTCCGGCCGGGGTTGAGACGAGAAAGAAATCAGCAGCAACCGGAAGCCGCAGCGCGGCGCGCGTTAAGCGACGCAGGAGGACACCTTGTACCGTTCAAGTCCATTTGATCTGGGCAACACGATTACCGATTTTGATTCCATCCGAATCAGCCTGGCCTCGCCGGAAAAAATTCGCAGCTGGTCTCACGGCGAAGTGACCAAGCCGGAAACCATCAATTACCGCACTTTCAAGCCGGAGCGCGATGGCCTGTTCTGCGCCCGCATTTTCGGTCCGGTAACGGACTGGGAGTGCCTGTGCGGCAAATACAAACGAATGAAACATCGCGGCGTGATCTGCGACAAGTGCGGCGTTGAAGTCACACTGTCAAAAGTCCGCCGTGAGCGGCTGGGCCACATTGAGCTGGCTTCGCCGTGCTCGCACGTGTGGTTCTTCAAGGGCCTGCCTTCACGCATCGGCCACTTGCTCGACATATCGCTACGCGATCTTGAGTCCGTTCTCTATTTCGAGTCTTACGTCGTCGTAGATGCGGGTGAAGCGCCGGTAAAAGAGCGCGAAGTGATTAAGGAAGAAACCCGCTTCCGCGAGCTCGACCAGCAATACCGTGCCACAGGTTTTAAGGCCATGATGGGCGCTGAGGCCATCAAGGAAATTCTGAAGCGCGTGGAAGTGGAAGAGCTTTCAGTAGAACTGCGCGAGAAGATGAAACACGAAACTTCTCTGCAGAAGCGGCTGAAATATGCCAAGCGGCTCAAAGTTGTCGAGGCATTCCGCAAGAGCGGCAACAAACCGCAATGGATGATCCTGGATGTGATCCCGGTTATTCCACCGGAGCTGCGTCCCCTGGTTCCATTGGATGGAGGCCGCTTTGCCACGTCCGACCTGAACGACCTTTATCGCCGCGTGATCAACCGCAACAACCGCTTGAAAAAGCTGATGGACCTGCACGCTCCTGAAGTGATTGTGCGCAATGAAAAGCGCATGTTGCAGGAGTCAGTGGACGCGCTGTTCGATAATGGACGCCGTGGCCGCGTGCTGCGTGGCGCCAACAATCGTCCGCTGAAGTCGCTCTCTGACACGCTGAAAGGCAAGCAGGGACGCTTCCGCCAGAACCTGCTGGGCAAGCGCGTGGACTATTCAGGCCGTTCGGTGATCGTGGTTGGTCCGGAACTCAAGCTGCATCAGTGCGGCTTGCCGAAGAAGATGGCTCTGGAGCTGTTCAAGCCATTCATCTACCACCGCCTGGAACAGACGGGCCATTGCACCACCATTAAGCAAGCCAAAGAAATGGTGGAGCAGCAGGAACCGATTGTCTGGGACATCCTTGAAGAAGTAATTAAAGACCATCCGGTGCTCTTGAACCGCGCCCCAACGCTTCACCGCCTTGGCATTCAGGCTTTTGAGCCGGTGCTGGTGGAAGGCAAGGCCATCAAGATCCACCCCTTGGTTTGCACGGCGTTTAACGCCGACTTTGACGGCGACCAGATGGCGGTCCACATTCCGCTTTCACCGGAAGCGCAGGTTGAAGCCAGCGTGCTGATGTTGTCATCGCACAACATTCTCTCGCCGGCATCAGGCCAGCCCATCACCGTACCCACGCAGGACATGGTGCTTGGTCTGTATTACCTGACCAAAGGCAAGCCGGGGGCTAAGGGCGAAGGACGCGCTTTTGCAAATACTGAAGACGTTCTGCTGGCGCTGGAAGCGGGTGAAGTGGAAACGCTTACCCCGATTCGTCTGCGCTATAGCGGTGAAGTCATCGACCTGACCGCGGCTTATGACGATCAGGACATTGTGCACACGGAGCCGGTGAATTTTGAACGCCAGTTTATCAATACAACCGTGGGGCGCACGATCCTGAACGATCATTTGCCTGAGCAGATGCCATTTATTAACGGCCTGCTCAAGAAAAAAGGCATTGGCCAGCTGGTGAATTACACCTACCTGCGCTTTGGCCTTGAGACCACAGTCAAGATGCTGGACGAAGTAAAAGAGACGGGCTTCCGCTATGCAACGCGCGCGGGCTTGTCCATTGGCATTGATGACATGGTTATTCCTGAGCACAAGAAAGGCCTGGTAAAGGAAGCCGAAAAACAGGTCATCGCCGTGCAGCAGCAATACCTGGACGGCGCCATCACCAACGGCGAACGCTATAACAAGGTGATTGAAATCTGGTCAAACGTGACGGAAAAAGTTGCCGACGAGATGTTCAACAACATGCAGGAGCTGGACAAGGTCGGACAGCTGAACCCGATTTACGTAATGGCCGACTCCGGCGCTCGCGGATCGAAACAGCAGATTCGCCAGCTCTCCGGCATGCGCGGACTGATGGCCAAGCCCTCGGGCGAGATCATTGAAACGCCCATCACGGCGAACTTCCGTGAAGGGCTGACCGTGCTGCAGTACTTCATTTCCACACACGGTGCGCGTAAAGGACTGGCTGACACGGCGCTTAAGACCGCCGATTCAGGCTACCTGACCCGCCGCCTGGTGGACGTGGCGCAGGACGTAATCATCAGCGAACAGGATTGCGGAACTGTCGACGGCATCTACGTGGGATCGATTGTGGAAGCGGGCGACATCATTGAGCCGTTGCGCGACCGCATTGTGGGCCGCGTATCGCTTGAGAAAATAAAAGACTACGAAGGCAGCGTGATCGTGGACGTGAACCAGGACATTACGGAAGAGCTGGCCAGCGCAATTCAGGCTGCCGGCATCGAGCGGGTAAAAATCCGCTCCGTGTTGACTTGCGAATCGAAACGCGGCGTCTGCATCGCATGCTACGGCCGCAACCTGGCTTCAGGCCGCATGGTTGAACTGGGCGAAGCTACAGGCGTAATCGCGGCACAATCCATTGGTGAGCCGGGAACGCAGTTGACGATGCGTACCTTCCACATCGGTGGTACGGCATCGCGCGTCTCGGAACAGTCTCGACTGGAAGCACGCACTGCGGGCACGGTGCGCTTCATCAATCCCCAGACCGTTAAAGCAAAATCAGGTGATCTGGTGGTTATGAATCGTGCAATGTCCATCGCGGTGGTGGACGACAAAGGCCGCGAAAA
>JBARNL010000176.1:0-3720 GCA_049802955.1 Candidatus Angelobacter sp. | reverse complement strand
GCGTAGAGCGAGGCATGGCAGAGCTGATGTACAAGGGCGTGTTCTCGCAGTACATTGTTGACTCGCTACGCCGTGTTGCCACAGGATATCTGGCTGCGGCAATCCTCGCCGTTCCTTCAGGTCTGCTGCTCGGCTGCTATCCCGGCGCGGCATCTGTAGTCGATCCCGTGATCCAGTTGGTTCGGCCCATCAGCCCCATTGCATGGATTCCGGTGGCCATCGTGTGGTTTGGAGTGGGGGACCGGACCGCCACATTCTTGATTTTTCTGGCTTCGCTGTTTCCCATCGCAGTGGCCTCCATGAATGGAGCACGCAATGTCTCCTCAATCTATCGCCGCGCGGGACGAAACTTCGGGCTTTCGCCGGCAAAACTAATTGTCAAGGTTGTTTTTCCTGCGGCCCTGCCACAAATCATCATCGGTCTCAGGATCGCGTTGGGCATTGCCTGGCTGGTTGTAGTCGCAGCGGAGATGATCGCGGTCGATTCAGGTCTGGGGTATTTGGTGATCGATTCGCGCAACTCAGGCAAACGGTATGACCTCGTGGTCGCTGCCATGGTGCTGATTGGGTTGACGGGACTGGGCCTCGATACGGCATTCCGGAGGATGGAAAAGCTGAAATCGGTGCGCTGGGGGTTTCAGAAATGAATCTTAGAAAACGAGTTCTGTTATCTGTGGTCGGATGGGTGCTCTTGATTTCTCTTCTGCATGCCCATCTCAACGTAAATTGGGCGTCGATATTAAATGAATATTTACCCCCAGAAAGACGAAAATTCACCGTTGCATACATACCAGTCACGTGCCACCTTGCGTGCCCGGTCACTGACTATATCTCCAAGTTTTCAAGAGGCGGAGAAATTTTCCTGCCCAAAATGTTTCAGGGCTTTCCAGAGATCAAAGAAGCTTTGATCTCCAACCGGGTGCAGGCTGCATTCATTGTCGCGCCTCTTGCCATTGCCTTGAAGACGCAGGGTGTTCCCATCAAAGTGGTATACCTTGGACATCGCTACGGAAGCGCAGTAGTCGTCCAGAAAGATGGGCCGATCAAGAGCTTCGCTGACATGCGCGGACGGGTCATCGCCATACCAAGCCGCTTTTCTGATGAGCGGTTGATCCTGTTTCGGGCCATGAAGTCGTTTGGCATCAAGCCCGGCGAGATCAAGATGGTGGAAATGGCGCCGCCAGACGTGGCGGGAGCACTGGCGTCGAAAGCGATTGATGCGTTCTCCATGGGCGAACCATTTCCCTCCCAGGCTGAAATGGGTGGCTATGGCCGCATTCTATTTCATGCCCAGGAATATTGGCCGGACTATATGTCATGCGTCCTGGTGGTCCGCCAGGACATGATTGACCATCGGCCCGAAGCGGTGCAAACCCTTGTGGATGGTATTGCGCGTTCCGGCCTTTGGCTTGAAAAAGGAAGGCCCTATCGTGAGGATGCTGCCGATTTTGTCGGGCGGTTCTATTATCACCAAAACCCCGCACTGCTGCGCTGGGCGCTCACAAACCCTCTCAATCGCGTGATGTACAACCCTCTTGCTCCCCGCAAGGCGGACTTCGATCTTGTCCGCGACCTCATGATTGAAACCGGGGTACTCAATATAAAAATCGAGTTCGAGGAATATGTTGATCTTCGCTTCTCTGACCGGGCTTCCATCAAGACAGCATGGAATTACCAGCCCGGAAGCGGTGACGCACAATAGGAGGAACGTGAATGGACAGAAGAGGATTCTTGACTCGCCTGGCCGCAGGATTGGCAGGGGCCTCAGTCGGCATTGGCGGAACTAAGGCATGCCTCCATCTGGGCGAAGAGTCTGCGAGAGAGACACGGAACGTTGCTTACCAAGTGAAGGGATTCAGTTGCATCACCTGCGCGACCGGTTTGGAAGTAATGCTGCGCCAGCAGAAGGGCGTGATCCGGGCCAGCGCCACCTATCCTGAAGCGCGAGTGATTGTTGGGTTCGACGAAACGCTAACTTCAGAAGACAAACTCAAGGACTTCATTGCGAGTTGTGGCTTCACCGTGGCCTGACCCGCAGGCTGACTGACCTCTATCGGCCGCCGGCAAATTTCGCGGAGGAGACGATGGCTACGGCGGGGCGTTGCGGCTTATGTACTCTGTCTGGTTGTGCGCTGCCACGCGACTTGCCGAACTGCTCGATAAAGTCCGGTGCTGTCTTGATGAACTTGTGGTCCTGGGCCGGATCCAGCCGGCTGCACTCATCGCGCATCTTGCCCAGATCAAACTGTAAATTATTGATCTCAACTGTTTCTATTAGCTGCTTGTTCATCAGAAGGCCCTCGTCCCCAACCACCGCGGCATAGATATGTACAGCAATGAAGCGAGCCAGGCGTTCGATATTAGCCATGGATGCTTTCAATATCTTGAGGCACTCGCCGCCGGAGCAACCGACCTCATAGAAGAGCTGTTCCGATCGCTTGAGGGGTTCAAGAGACATGAAATCAAAGAAGCGGGTCTCTTTAGGTTCTACGGCCTGAGATTTTTTCCAGTGGTAATAGGCGGCAATGAAGGCCTGCAAGCTGTGGTTGAGCACTCCAAGCTTGGCAAATAAATCCAGGTAAGGGACTACAAAACTGGTTTCCGTGAAGACCTGATTGATAAATGGAAAAACATAAAAAGTGAAATAGATGGTCAGTTCCCATCCGTATTTCATTGCGTAGCATTCCTGGTCGCCCAGGGCGTCATAGCTGACTGAATAACTGGGAACGTACGCCTCATAGAAGGCCCACATAAGCAAGTCATAAATCCGGATTTTGATGGCGAGAGCGTTTGGGTCGCCGGTAAGGATGGCATCGACAATAAGAGTGTTATGCAGCGCAATCAGGTCGCCGCCCGGACTATAGAGCGGGTCCGTGAAGCGCCCAGCCTCGCCAGAAAGAGCCCATCGGTCGGCGCTGATCGTTTGGCGGCAGTCGTAGGCAAAATCGCGGAACATGCCCTGATCAATAATTTTTCGTGTAGGCAAATCGCGGGCAAACAACGGAAATTGACCGCAGATCCAACTCACCGCTTTCTCGGCTGAAGATACCTGTTCTTCAGGAATCTTTGTCTTGTCATAAACCAGCCCCAGGCTCGTCTTGCCTTGCAGCGGAATCACCCAGAACCAATAGCCTTCACCCACAAAGTGGTTCGTGGCCAGCCATACCGGAAGGTGGCCCGTCAGTTTTCGATTCTTGTGCGTGAGCCGCTGGCGGTCAGTCGCGTCGGTAAGTTTTTCAATATTCAATAGGCCGTCCACCCAGAAAAAGACAGCGCCGTGGCGGATAGGGCTGGGCTTGGTGAGTCCGAGACGGCGAGCCAGAAACTTGGCGCGTCCAGTTGTATCCACAATCCAGTTTGCCCGCACTTCAACTCGTTCGCCATTGACTTGAAGACGGATGACGTGAGGCGCTGCCGATGTGGAGAGATTCACATCTGGATCGGAGACTCCTGAATGAAACGAAAAATTAGGACTTACGCAATTGAGACGGAGCAACTCTTCCTCAAGTTTATTTCGGTTGAGCTGGTAGCTTGCGATATTCGACAGATTTCTAATGTAGGACTGGCAGTAATCTTCGTAGCAGTCGTTCCTTCGTCCCGCAGTCTTCCAGTAAAAACGAAGGTTGTATTTCATCAGATGTTCGCGGAGCAGGTGTTCTTCCAGGTCCAATATTTTGGAAAAGTAAGACCCACTGACCTGCACCGTGGCCTCTCCGACTT
>JBARNL010000175.1:0-2441 GCA_049802955.1 Candidatus Angelobacter sp. | reverse complement strand
ATGGAATGCCGTGTTCTTGTCAAAGCAGAAATCCACGAATTGCGGCGTATAGCGCTGGCTGATGACAGGCGGCGTGTCTGATTTTTTAATCTCTTCAAATTTGAAATCGATTTTTCCGTCGGGGTGGACCGTCCCCAGCAAGTAACCGTAAATCTTGGTGCGGGCCTGTTTTGCGCGCGGCGCGTCAGGCGGCAACGCATAGCGCACTGCTCCGGCAGTCCCTACGATCCAGCCTGGGAGTTCGCCTCCGTGGCTGGCCCAATATTCAGAGTTGAAAATACCGCTCATAAAAAAATGCGAGTGGCTGGCTAGCAGGTAGACATTTTTTTTCGTCTTCTTCTTGAAATCCAGGAGATCGGTATAAACGCGTCGGCCGCTTTCAACGCCTTGCACCCAATCGCTCATGCTGTGGCCAAAGGCAACGCTGTCGGGCAATGCCGCATGCATCCCAACCACCAGGGCACGGACTTCAAGATTGGAAGACGCGCGTCCCATCACGCCTTCAAGCCAGCTCACCTGCTCAGGCGAAAACTGGTCCTGGGTGGCGTTGTCCAGATAGATAAAATCGACGACGCCCTGGATCCAATGAAAGTAAGTGGCGGGAGCCGTGGCATTTGGATTGTCCGCAAGCCGCTGTTGTTTAAGCGGGGCAGAATCAAGCCATGGGGCAAATTTTTCGGCAAACTGTTCACGAGTTTTGGGCGGCGTGGTTTCATGGTTGCCAATGCCCACAAAAACCGGCATAGAACCAAAAGCTCCGAGTTGATTTTGGATGAAATCATCCCAGGCAGTTTTCAGGTATTCATCCTTCTGGATTGTTTTGCCGCGATGTTCAGGGCTGTTCTGATAATCCTCGTCAATGCCGTAGATGGCGCGCAGGTCGCCCAAATGCCAGTAGAAGGCAGCCTTGTTCTTTATCGCGCTGGCAGCGATAGATGGCATAACCACGTCGCCACAGTTGCGTGAATCGCCGGAGACGGCGAAATGCCAATCCGGTGTGTTCTGCTGGTGATGGAGAGGCTGTGCTAATGCTGTGGATGCAAGCAGCGCGGTCAGTACCGCTGACTTAATCGTTTTCATTCATTGACCTCAAGGCCGCGCCAGAAGTATCTCGCGATGGAATATTTCAAATCTAATTGCACTCTTTGGAGATATGCAACTGGCGATTGAGGCCTGAGTTGAGGGCGGTGGAGTTGTCATTTCAGGAAAACCGGCCGCCACTCAGAAATACGCCTTCAAAACTAGAGCCAATGCAGGTCGGGATAAAAACGCATGTGGCAACCAACCTTCGCAGTTTTTATCAAGGTGCATGAAGAAATTAGATACTTCAGGAGAGTTATGTTTTGGGCAGCGGCGACTGTTGCGCGGCCCTTGGGAAAACGAGGAGATCAACACTATGGATTGATAGCGGAACCAGCGAGAATTGCAGGATTGCGGCGTGAACGCGAAGCCGTTTGCCGTGTAAAGCGATATTCCAGGTCGCGCGATTCCATCACATACTTGCCTTTAAAGCGCACGTTGGCCACAGCATGGGTGAATGTGCGCATCCACATGCCATCCACCTCAGCAAAGCTCATAAAGATATGCAGATCATGCAGCCACCAGGAAGGATTTTTAGCAGGCGTTCCTTCCACGCGGCGAATGTTGTATGTTTCCGAATCCACCCAAAGTTTCCCGCGGAGAAGATCTTTTTCTTCACGCCGTGGATTCATGCTCAAGATGAAGCAGCGTTGCCCATCCAGAGTTTCTTCTCCCAGCAACTGGAAATCATAATTTTCCAGCGAGAGTTCCTTGCGTTGCGCATCCTTGGGAGATTCAGTCTCTTTGCTGAGAACGTCCCGGAGGACCTTCTCTCCCAGCCCACCGCTGCTGCTCTCAATGTTGTATTGCTTGCTGTCCGGAGGCAAAACGGTGATGTTGGCAACGACTTGTGCCTTCTGTTGGTCCTGTTTATCCAGCAGCTGATAATCGCGTTTGACCGTGAAAGGGCGGACTTTAGCTTTGTTTTCCTGCACCATTCGCAGCATTCGGTCGACAACGTTTTGTGTGGTGGGCATGGCATTCGTCTGAGCGACAGCGACCGTCGCGAGCAAACAAATCAAAGTTCCCAATAATGTGCCTCTGAATGCCACTGGATCCCCACCTAATCTGCCTAATCCTTCTGTGGGATTTAGAAGCAATTTTGGACTAAAAGGAGGGCCAGTACCTTAGAAGGATTGCAGTGTTCCCGAAACCAAGCTGCGGGGATGCAGCGCCATGCCAAGATTAGTGACTCTAAGCAACTGGAGTGGCAAGCGTGTTTTTTGTGAGACAACGACAAGAAGATCGGGCTTGTGCGATGAACGCCGCCACACCCAACCAAAAGACAAAGCCCTGCCCAAACAATCCAGCAGGTACGATCTGATTGGATCCAGCGGATGAGACGTAGCGTGCTACGTCTC
>JBARNL010000174.1:0-6604 GCA_049802955.1 Candidatus Angelobacter sp. | reverse complement strand
ATTGAAAGCTTTTGCGCATTCTGGAGCGTACTTATTATCCGCCGGAAGGCCCAAAGGACACCAATCGAAAGAGGGATAGGACTTGTTTCGTTGCATAGCGGGTACCGCTTCGGACGGCCAATAAGCGTCCTGCATCTGGATAAATAAGGTTCTTTTTACTTGCTTTAACTCAATTCCAGGACAATACTTCACGTAACCGAACGGGAAAGCCAGGCTCAAATCGACGGAAAATATGCGCCTATCAGTCCTTTCTATCTCCGCAGAGAGGGTGTTGGCTCCCATCCGAAATGCCGTTTTGGCGCACGCCGGATACGGAGTTATACCAGTATCTACGGTCGAAGCAGCGCTGAAAATCCTGCGCCTACGCCATGTCTGCGCTATTGTGATTGCTAATTCCGTGCCCATACCGGAACGCCGCCGCGTTTGCTCAGAAGGACACAACAAGCACGTTCCTTCTATGGTGCTTGATCCTTATGACCAGATGGATGAAGACGCGTCAGTGCTCCACGTGAATCCGCTGGACGGTCCCGAGGCTTTTCTGGATGCCCTGGCCACTCTGATGCAGCGCGATCATCGCCACGCCTGACGCCCATAAACGCTGATAAACTTTAGTAAATGCCCCAGCGTTCCAGCCAGAGCACCCAGATAAAACTCGATTCCTCGCCGGCAGATATTAACGCGCTCAATCAAGAGATCATCGCGTGTACGCTGTGTCCGCGGCTGATTGCGCATTGCCGCAAAGTGGGCGAGATCAAGCGTCGCGCTTATCTTGACTGGGACTACTGGGCCAAACCCGTCCCCGGCTTTGGAGATCCCAAGGCACGCCTTCTGATTCTTGGCCTTGCGCCGGGGGCTCACGGGTCGAACCGCACAGGCCGCCCTTTTACCGGCGACGGTTCCGGTAACTTTATGTATCCAATTCTGCACAAAGCGGGATTTGCGTCCCAGCCGACGGCCATACGCCGCGAAGACGGGCTTCAGCTTATCGATGCCTATATTACGGCCGCGGTGCGTTGCGCTCCGCCGGAGAATAAACCGTTGCCGGAAGAGATTGGAAATTGTGCGCCATTTCTCGATCGCGAATTTGCCGCGCTTACTAACGTAAAAGTAGTAGTGGTTCTGGGGAAGATAGCCTTTGACGCGTACCTGAATTACCTGAAGCGCCGAGGGGATTTGAAATCGAAAAGCGGAATTCTTTTCGGCCATGGCGAAACATACAAACTGCCGGATGGCCGCACGTTGCTGTGCTCGTATCATCCTTCACTGCAGAACACGCTCACCGGCAAGCTGACGGACAAAATGTTCCTGGACGTGTTCAGGAAGGCGAAGAGGTTGATTGGAACTGAGTAGTGGAACCTGTTTATTTTTGCTTTTGCCGGGTTGAAAATGACTATAATAACCATAATGACTATCCCGGACTAAGGAGGCCATTATGTCGACTGAAACATGGACCGTGGCTGAGGCAAAAGCAAAGTTCAGTGAAGTGATTGATCGAGCGGAAACAACCGGACCACAGACAATTACGAGAAACGGACGGAAGACCGCAGTCGTGGTGGCGGTCGAAGAGTGGGAAAGAAAGACCCGGCGTCAGGGTAATCTGGCCGAATTCTTTGCTGCATCTCCGCTTCGTGGATCCGGACTCAAGATTCGTCGCCGTGAGCGTCCTCAAAAAATCGACCTATGAGTTTTCTATTGGATACCAATGTCGTATCTGAATGGATTAGACCGCGACCTGATCCCGGAGTCATGGCCTGGTGTGCGTCAGTAGACGAAGATCGCACCTTTATCAGCGTGGCAACAATCGCTGAACTTCGTTATGGCATTGAACGTCTCGCTGCCGGCCGTCGAAGAGCCAGACTGGAAGACTGGATAGAGAATGCATTGCTAAACCGGTTTGAGGGCAGAATTCTTTCTATCGATGTTGCGATTGGCGATGCTTGGGGAAGGATTGTTGCGCTGGCAGACCAGGAGGGCCGACCAGCTAATACCATAGATGCATTCCTGGCTTCCACAGCAGAGCTTCATCACCTTACAGTAGTGACTCGAAACATCGCAGATTTTCGAAAGCTAACTAAGTCCGTTTTCAACCCCTGGAACGAACTCTAACGTCTAAAATCAGCCGCTACTTCCTTTTCTTTCGCAGCCAGCGCCTGCCGCAGCGTGGCCCGTTCACCTGCCCCGTGACGGTGCGGGCGGCCGCGTATCAGCCAACGCGTTGAGGCCATCGAGCTGATGGATCGCGGCAAGATAGCGTGGGGCTATAACGGAGCTACTTTGCCGCTACCAGCGTTTTTGCTTTTGCCAGTTCCTCTCGATCAGAATTCGAACCTTGGCAGTTCCTGATCAGCTGCGCGTAATAGCCTGACGCTTTTTCTTTCTGCTGGGTCAGCTCCGCTGCGCGGGCCGCGCCGTAAAGGCCATTGAAGCGGTTGGGATCGGTCTTGAGGGCAATCTCATACTCCACCAGCGCGTCCTGCGGACGGTTCATTTCCAGCAGCATGTCAGCCAGCATCTCGCGCGCTGGAGTTTCGGTTTCACCTTTACCGACTTTGTCCTGCTTATCGGCCACGGCGCGCAACAGGCGCAAAGCATCGTCATTCTTGCCCTGAGCAAAGGCCAGCCATGCCTGGGCTTCATCGTGGTTGTTGGTCATATATTTGGCTTCGTGTGATTTGTCTGATTTCTTCGTCGCTTCAATCATGGCGTTGAACTGGTCTGCGGCGGACTGCGCGGCTGCCGCGTCGCGCAGATGTCCGGCGGCGACGGCGTGCGCCCAATAAGTTAGCGCCTGAACAGAAGGACGCGCGTCCGGGACCGGCTGAAGCGCTAACGCTTCCTGCCACTGGCGGCGTTCCAGCGTATAACGCGCGGCGAAGCCGGCCTTCATAGCATCAGAGTAATCTTGAAATTCTGCTTCTACGTCAGCCTTGTGAATCGTCTGCAGTTCGTCCCATTCCGCTTTGGCTTTTTGGTCATTGCCGGTCTGGAGATATGCATATTCCAGGAAGTCAAGCGAGTGCATTTTGTGATGCATTACGTGGAGATGCATTGAGCCCATGTTGTCCGCAACGCGTAACGCAGCTTCATTGGACTGGATATCATCCTGCCAGAGGCCCAGGCGGGCAAAAATGTGCGAAGGCATGTGAACAGCGTGCGCCGAGGAAGGCGCGATGCTGGCGTACTTGCGTGCGGCCACCAGCCCCAGGTGTGCCATCTGCGGATTGTCGCAGGCATGAATAATGTAATGCGCGATCCCGGGATGGCCGGGATCCTGCTCAAAAAGTTTATTGAGAATGGCGACGGCTTTCCTCGGGTTGGCCTGCGTGGGATCGTCTTCAGGTCCGGAGCCAAGCAATGACAGGGCAAAGAAGACCGCAGCCTCACGGTCTGTGGGATTTCTGCGATACACCTTTTCCATGGCAGCGGAATACAGGTCAGCCCGCTTATGGTGGTCAATGTTGTCAGAGTCATGGTAGAAAACAGCCAACGCGCTGATATATTCACGCTCTCTGGCAGTTTTAGGCTTGAGCCCCGCGGCACGGGCCAAAAGATCATTTCCGCGCTTGAGATCTTCTTTCGTGGGACGGCTCCAGAGCTGGTGATACAGGCTCAGAGCTTCTCCCCAGTACGCCATGGCACAGCCGGAGTCCTGCTTGGCGACTTCCTTAAACTGGTTTTCCGCCATCTCATATTCAAACGAGTGCATCAGAGCCACGCCGCGTTCAAACGGCTTCTGCACAGCGGCAGCACAGGAAATGGGAAAAGACACGCTGCCTACTTTTTCATCGGGACTAAGATGATGGTGGCCTTCATCCGCGAGCAAGGGGGAGGCCATGCACACGAGTGCAAAGACGACAATGATCAATGTTTGTTTCATGAGAGAGACTCCGGGCTCAATTTTTGAGACTACCGACACGCCATGGCCATGTCAATGATCGACAAGGAGCGCTCTCTAATCTTCATCCTTCGATGAAATGGTTGCTCGCGCCGGCAGCACCGCGGTTTCCAGCTTCAACTCCGGCAAATTTGAGTCTTTCAACTGCTTGTTGAGCGCCGGGATATCCTGCGCCTTCACGGCATTCCAACGATCCATGAGCGGCGGCAGTTGCTTTTGCAGATCGGCAACCGCAGCCGCAGCCTGTGTGCTGGGAGAGACGTCAGCTTCCTGAAAGACCCCAAACAGCGCGAGGAACTTTGTTTTCAGGCCGCTGAGAGTCGGCGGTTCCGTCCCCGCGCCGGGTCTGCGAGTTGCACCGCCAGCCAGAGCCTGTAATTTCTGGTCGAACGCTTTGATGGCAGCGAGGGCTTCGCCTGTAGCCTTGGGTTGAAGGTCTTTGAGTTGTTTGCGCAATGCGTCAGCCTGCTCCGCCGCAGGAGACAACGTGAGCAATTGTGTATAGAGATCGTTAGACAGCTTGAATTGCTGTTGCAGACCGGCCAACGAGGTCTTGACGCGAGGGTCCATTTTGATGGTGAGCGGCTGCGAATATGTTTTGCCATTGGCCGTTAGCACAACGGTATATTGCCCCGGCAGGGCCCAGGGGCCGGTTGGCTGTGGCGCTGTGTTGTGAGGGATCGCAGCGATAGGATATTCAGCTTCAACCCCCGGCACATTGGGATAATGCATGTCCCACAAGAAGCGATGCGTGCCTGCTGCGGCGGAAAGAGTCTGCGGCGGACGCACCCAATATGCAGGAATGGCCAGCATGGGATCTGGCGGCGCGGGTTTATCCGCGCTGGAATATTTGCGCACGATCTTGCCCGCGCTGTCTTTAATCTCAAGCGTCACGGGAGTGGAAGATGGCGACTGCAAGTAGTAATCGATCATTGCGCCGTCGGGCGGATTCTGACCGGCAGGGAAGTCCGGCGGCAGAGGCGTGTCAGTATTCATGTCCCAGCGGACGCGCACGGCTGTTTGTGGCTTGAACAGGAATGCGTCTCCGGAGATAACTTTCTGGTCGAGTTGGCGGAGCGGCGTGATGTTGTCCAAAATCCAGAAGCCGCGCCCATGCGTGGCGGCGATGAGATCGTCATCTTTGATGATTACGTCACGCACGGAACTTGCGGCCATGTTCAGGCGCAGAGATTGCCAGTGGTCGCCATCGTCAAAAGAAACGTAGACGGCGCGCTCCGTGGAGGCAAAGAGCATGCCGCGACGCACGGGATCTTCACGCACGGCATTTACGTTTTCATCGGGGGGAATGCCGCTGACGATTTCCGTCCAGGTCTTGCCGGAATCGCGCGTGCGCAGAATGTGCGGGCGCAGATCATCAAGGCGAAGCGTGTTGATGGCGGCGTATGCCGTCTGCGCGTCAAAATGGCTGGCCTCAATGATCGAGACTTTCTGGAAAGCTGTCATATTCGACGGAGTGATTTCGTTCCACTTTGCGCCGCCGTTGGTGGTGAGATGGATGCGGCCGTCATCCGTGCCGGCCCATATGCGATTGATGTCGAGCGGCGAAGGCGCAACTGCATAAATCACGCCGCGTTGCGTAGGCTTGGCCGTTTCTTCATTGCGATATTTACCGACAGTGGCAGGCACTTCAAACGTGGGGCGCGTGAGGTCAGGAGAAATCTGCTGCCAGCTTTGGCCGCCATTCATCGTCTTCCACAAAGTGTTGGTGGCGAAATAAAGAATGTGCGGGTTGACCGGCGAGAATACGATGGGCTCAGTACGCAGCACGCGGTAATCCGGCGCGCGGAAAGGCTTGGGCGCAACATTCTGCGCCTGGTCTGTGCGGCGGTCATAGCGAGAAAGCTTGCCGCCATAAACAATGTCGGAATCGAGCGGGTCAGGCACCACGTAACCATATTCTTCCGCCGCCACAGGATGCCATTCGCGGAAGGTGATCTCGCCGTCATTGCCTCGGCTGGAAATGCACGCGGAACCGCTTTCCTGCTGGCCGCTGCAAACGCGATACGGGAACGCGTTGTCAGCATTTGCATGGTACATCTGCGCGGTGGGCTGGTTATACCATGAGCTCCACGTCTCGCCGCCGTTTACGGTGACGATGGCGCCCTGGTCGCTGACGATAATCATGGTTTGCGGATTGTTGGGATTGATCCAGAGATTCTGGTAGTCGTCGCCGCCGGGAGCGCCGCGGAAGCCTGTCCAGGTCTTGCCGCCATCGGTCGATTTCCAAGTGACCGTGCTGGTGACGATGACCATGTCTGCATCTTTGGGATTGAAGCGCGGAACAGAAAGATCTCCGCCGCCGATTCTGCCCGCCGGACGCGGGTCCGTGGTGATCTGGGTCCAGGCGGCGCCGGCATCATCTGATCTGTAGATTGCCACGGCATTTGGCTTGTAGGCGACGGTGGCGATCAGCCGGTTGGGGTTGCTCTCCGCAATGGCGATATGCGCCTGAATAATTTCTTTGGGCAGGCCGCCGGCGAGTTGCGTAAAGGTCTGGCCGCCGTCAGTGGATTTAAAGATGCCGCCGCCAGAGCCGTTCCACGCGCCGTTTTCCCACGGCCCTTCTCGCGCTTCCCACAGCGTGGCGTAAACGACTTCAGAATTGCTGGGATCGATCAAGACATCTGAGGCGCCAATGTTTTCATCATCGGACTGCCCTGCTTGCGCGTGTCCTGCTGTGGAGTTGCC
>JBARNL010000173.1:0-2628 GCA_049802955.1 Candidatus Angelobacter sp. | reverse complement strand
TCAAAAGCACGCACCTCGAGTCGCCGCGCACATGACTTCCTTACCGCGCATTCCGCTTCAGAATGCCCCAACTGCCACGAGAAAAAGATGCCGCATCGCGTATGCGCAAAATGCGGCTACTACAAAGGCCGGGAAGTAACGCAGGTAAAAGAAAACGCCTAAGTGCAAAAGCCAGTGGAAACTGTCATAGCAGTTGACGCAATGGGTTCAGACCGGCATCCCAGACCCGAGATCGAGGGGGCGCTGCTGGCCGCGCGAAACTATGGCGTGCGAGTGCTGCTGGTAGGTCCTGAAGAGCGGTTGCGTCACGAGCTTGCAGCGCATCCCACAGCGCGCAATCTTGCCATTGACGTGGTAAACGCCACGCAAATCATTGAAATGGAAGAAAAAGCCGTGCAGGCGGTGCGGACCAAAAAGGACTCCAGCATGCACGTGGGCCTGCGGCTGGTAAAAGAAAAAAAAGCCGTAGGCTTTGTGACTGCCGGCAATACTGGCGCAGCAATGGCGGCTGCCAAAATGGTATTGGGCGCGCTGCCCGGAGTTGACCGTCCCGCGCTGGCCAGCGTATTCCCTACTTCGGCCGGCAAAGACAAGCCTTCCATCCTGATTGACGTTGGCGCCAATGTGGATTCCAAGCCGCATAACCTGGCGCAGTTCGCGCTGATGGGCGCAATGTACTATCGAGCAATCTTCAAAAATGCCAAGCCCACGGTGGGCATTCTTTCAATTGGTGAAGAAGAAGGCAAAGGCAACGAACTTACGCGCAAAGCCCATGCGTTGATCAAGGACTTGCCGATCAATTTCCTGGGAAACGTTGAAGGCCGCGATTTGTATAACGGCAAAGTGGATGTGATCGTCTGCGACGGCTTTGTCGGCAACGTGGCGTTAAAGATTTCTGAAGGGTTGGTGGAAGCGGTGCGCTTCCTGTTGAAAGATTCCCTGACCTCGACCATCACATCTCAGGTAGGCGCGTTGCTGGCGCGCAAGGCATTCGCCAACTTCGGCCGCAAGCTCGACTATGCGGAATATGGCGGAGCGCCGCTGCTGGGATTGAAAGGCGTGGCCATTGTGGGCCATGGACGCTCCAATGCCAATGCCATGAAGAACGCCATCCGCGTGGCCAAGGAATTTTACGAATCAGGCATCAACACCAACATTGAAAAAGAACTTGGCGCTGCGAAATCAGATTCCATGCGTCCGGAATCAGTGATTGGTGCTGCAAAGGCGGGTGCTGCTAAGGCGGAAGAATCCGCATGAGCCATGGCCCGGTCGCTTTTCTCTTCCCCGGACAGGGATCACAGGCAGCAGGAATGGGAAAAGAGCTGGCATCACTCTATCCCGTCGCGCGACATACATTTCAGGAAGCCGACGACGCTCTGGGATTCTCTATCTCTCAGCTTTGCTTTGAAGGTCCTGACGAACAACTCAAACTTACTGAGAATACCCAGCCTGCCATCTTGACAATGAGCACCGCGGTAGCGCGCGTGCTGCAGGAGAAGGGTATCGTTCCCCAATTTGCCGCCGGACACAGCCTGGGTGAGTATTCGGCCCATGTTGCCGCAGGGACGCTTCCGTTTGCGGATGCAGTCCGTACCGTACGTGATCGCGGACGCTACATGCAGGAAGCGGTGCCGACCGGTGAAGGCGGAATGGCGGCAATCCTTGGCATGGCCCTGGAGCAGTTGCAGCAAGTTTGTGCCGACGCCGCGCAAGGCGAAGTGGTTTCTCCGGCGAACATCAACTCTCCGAACCAGATTGTGATTTCTGGTCATCAAAAGGCGGTTGAACGCGCCGCCGATCTGGCTAAAGAACGCGGAGCCAAGCGCGCCAAGATGCTGGAGGTGAGCGCGCCATTCCATTGCGCGTTGATGAAGCCGGCGCAGGACCGGCTGGAAGCTGATTTACAAAAGCTTCATTTCAACAATCCCGAATTGCCGGTGATCGCAAACATTGATGCAACTCCTAAAGCCACTGCTGAAGGCTCCCGGCAGACGCTGGTGCGCCAGGTTACAGGCGCTGTGCAATGGGCCAAATGCATGCAGACCCTGATTGGGCTGGGCGTGCAGACCTTTATAGAAGTTGGGCCGGGTAAGGTGCTTACAGGATTGATGCGCCAGATAGATCGGTCACAGACATGCTTGAATGCCGAAGACGAAGCGTCAGTGCAAAAGGTGAGCAACCTGTTCGCGGCAGCGGCGAAAGAGTAGCCCACTGAAGGACAGCAGCGGTTCTTCAAAAACACTAATAAAACCCTACGGAGCGCCATGGCACGCTACTGAGACAGGCGAATCGCTGATGGTTTTGCTCTTCTTCTCCACCCACATTGACCTGGGTTCAGCGCGGTTGTTGATGGTGACCACGATGACGACGCCGGTGGGCGAAGCAAAGTCTTTCTTCGGCGGTTCCAGCGCACAGTCAATTCGATGGCTTGTAATGAGTCCGTATTCGCTTTGCGGCCCCCAATCGAGCTTGAACTGATTTATAGAGTAATTGGCGTACTTTTCCGGATGCTGCTTCCAGTTGGGATCGCCTTCATAGATTCCGTAGGCTTTGTCAAAATCCTTTTGCTCGATTGCCTGGAAGAAGTTGTTGATGACATTCTTCTCGGAATTGTAGCGAGTCAGGTAG
>JBARNL010000172.1:0-3233 GCA_049802955.1 Candidatus Angelobacter sp. | reverse complement strand
CGGTTGCGGGAATCGCTCGTATTGGAAGTGGAGATCGGCGATGTATTTGAGCATTCCCGTCTGAGTGAATTAGCCAGCAAAATCTCAAACAGCCGACAGGCGCAATTGCCGGCGATTGCAAAAGCTGATCGCAAGCAGCCTCTTCCTCTTTCTTACGCGCAACAGCGGTTGTGGTTCCTGGCGCAGATGGAAACGGTAAACGCGGTCTATCACATGCCCTTTGGCGTGCGTCTGGTGGGCAATCTGGACCGGCATGCATTGGGCCTGGCGCTGGATCGGCTCGTGCAGCGCCATGAAGCGTTGCGCACCACTTTTGCGGTGGTGGATGGTGAACCAGTGCAGCGGATTGCAGCCGCGGAGGACAGCCACTTTTTATTGCGTGACCATGATTTGCGCCCCCATGATCTGCACTCCCATGATCTACGCCAAGAGGCAGACTCGGAGCTTGAATTACGAAAACTCTATGAAGAAGAAGCGCAGGCGAGTTTCGATCTGGAAGCCGGTCCGCTGATTCGCGGGCGTCTGATCCGGCAGGGAGAAGATCAATATGCGCTGCTCATCACCATGCACCACATCGTCTCCGATGGATGGTCGGTAGCGGTATTGCTCAATGAATTGAGCATATTGTACCGGGCATTCGTACGTGGGGAAGGCGATCCGTTGCCGGAGTTAGATGTGCAATATCCAGACTACGCGGTGTGGCAGCGGCAATGGATGCAGGGGGAAGTTCTAAGGCAACAAGCCGAGTACTGGAAAACCACACTAGCAGGTGCGCCGGCGTTGCTTGAGTTGCCTGCGGACCATGTGCGGCCGGCAGACCAGGACTATGCGGGCGCATGGCATGAGGTGATGCTGGATGAAGAGTTGGTGATAGGGATAAAGGAGTTGAGCAAGCGGCATGGCGCCACTTTATATATGACCCTCCTGGCAGGGTGGGCGGCCCTCCTGGGTCGGTTATCGGGACAGCAGGACATATTGGTTGGGACGCCGGTTGCCAACCGGGGACAAGGAGAACTTGAGAGGCTGATCGGTTTTTTTGTGAACACGCTGGTGCTGCGGACGGATTTATCCCGCAGACCTTGTGTAGGGGAACTGCTGGAGCGAGTGAAGAGCCAGTCATTAGGAGCGCAGCAACATCAAGACATTCCCTTTGAGCAGGTGGTGGAAATTGTGCAGCCGGAACGCAGCCTGGCCCATAGTCCATTGTTTCAGGTGATGTTTGCCTGGCAGAACGCCCCCAGGGGTGCGTTGGACCTTGTGGGATTGAAGACGATGGGACTGGAGATGGCGACGCATCGCGTGGCCCGGTTTGATCTAACGTTTTCTTTATGGGAAATGGATGAACGGATTGCGGGTGGCGTGGAATATGCCACGGCGCTTTACGAGAAAGCAACCATTGAGCGCTACCTTGGATATTGGCGTCGCATGCTGGAAGGGATGGTCGCCGGGAGCGGACAAATCGTTGATGCTCTGGAATTGCTGTCAGAGGGCGAGCGGAACCAGCTTTTGTATGAGTGGAACCAGACGGATGCGGCATATCCCCAAAAGTGTGTGCATGAATTGTTCGAAGACCAGGTGAGAAGAGGTGTGGAAGCGGTCGCGGTGGAGTTTGAAGGACAGAAGTTAGTAGATCATTCGCTTCGCTCAGAATTTCGCCTGCGGGCTCCCGCTCCGCTCACGCCCGCAAAACGGCTCAAGCTAACGTATGGTGAGCTGAACCGGAGGGCAAATCAGTTAGCACACTACTTAAGGAAAGCAGGAGTGGGGCCGGAGAAGCGGGTGGGAATCTGCATGGAACGCGGTCTTGAGATGGTGGTCGGGCTGCTAGGGATTCTAAAGGCAGGCGGGGCTTATGTGGCGCTAGACCCTAATTATCCGGCAGAACGTCTCAATTTCATGGTGGAGGATTCATCCATCGCGGTGCTGGTGACCCACAGCAATTTATTGGAGCGGTTGCCCGGCGCACCGAAGGCAATTTGCGTAGATAAAGCACATGTTGAGATAGCGCGTGAGAGCGGGGAAGATGTTGGCCTCCCGCTTCATCCGGAAAACCTTGCTTATGTGATTTACACATCAGGGTCCACTGGTAGGCCAAAAGGGGTGGCTATCCAGCACGGTAGCGCGAACGTGCTGCTGCACTGGGCGCGAGAAGTTTTTTCGGCAGAGGAACTTGAGGGAGTTCTGGCTTCCACATCCATTTGTTTTGACCTTTCGGTATTTGAAATTTTTGCTCCGCTCAGTTGGGGTGGAAAGACAATCGTGGTGCGGGATGCGCTGAGCCTGGCGGAGATTGGTCAAGAATCGGGCGTGACGTTGCTCAACACAGTGCCATCTGCGATGGCGGAGCTGCTGCGAATTAATGGCATCCCCGGCTCGATTCGGACTGTGAACCTGGCTGGAGAAGCCCTGCCATTGAATGTTGTGGAGCAACTCTTCGAGAAATGCAAGGTGGAGCGGGTTTTCAATCTGTATGGGCCATCGGAAGATACCACTTACTCCACATATGCATGTTTGAAAAGAGGAGAGGCGAATGAAAGAGTGCCGATCGGAAAACCGATCAGCAATACGCAAGCTTACGTGCTGGATAGGGAATATCAGCCCGTGCCGGTGGGGATCACAGGCGAATTATTTTTGGCAGGCCAGGGAGTCGCGCGCGGATATCTGAACCGGCCGGAGTTGACAGCGGAAAAGTTCATTCCCAACCCCTTCTCTGAGCGCGGAGGAGAAAGGATGTACAGGACCGGAGACCAGGTGAAATGGAGACAGAATGGAAATCTGGCATTTTTAGGCCGGCTGGATCAACAGGTGAAGGTGCGGGGTTACCGTATTGAACTGGGAGAGATTGAAGCAGCTTTGCAGGAGCATCCGGGAGTTGAAGCGTGTGCCGTAATCGTTCGGGAAGATCAACCCGCAGAAAAGCGAGTGGTGGCCTACGTGGCCGGGAATGGCGAGGTGACGCCGGAGGCTTTCAGGGAGTTCCTCAAAGAGCGATTGCCCGAATACATGGTCCCCTCCGCTTTTGTCGAAATGGATCAATTGCCTTTGACGCCAAACGGCAAGATCGACCGCAAAGCATTGCCTGCTCCCGAGAGGGAATCGAGTGAAAGGAGAGGCTATGTGGGCCCGCGCAACGGCGAGGAGGAAATATTGTGCGGTCTGTTTGCAGAAGTGTTGAACCGTGACTGCGTGAGTGTGCATGATGACTTCTTTGCCATAGGCGGACACTCACTGCT
>JBARNL010000171.1:0-4356 GCA_049802955.1 Candidatus Angelobacter sp. | reverse complement strand
GTCCTCGCCTTCTCAGGTAGTGCTGAATGCAGATGAAGGTATCCGCGCCGCCTATTACGTCACATGGGATGCGGCCAGTTTTGTCTCGCTCAAAGAATACTATCCCCAGATTGATCTCTTGTTTCCTGAATGGCTGCACGTGCTCACGCCGGATGGCCATTTACAGGGATTAGATAGCGTGAACCATCCGTTTCAAGTGGTTGAAAACGGCATCGTACACTCGACAGACGATCGCGTGATGCCTTTTCTGCGGGCTGAAAAAGCCGATGTCGAAGTTTTCCCTCTCATCAACAATTTTGAAACGGTAAGCAAGCAGTGGCTGCCGGCCATCGGGGATTTTCTAATGGATCCCGCGGCACGGCAGACTTTCCGCACACAGCTTCTGCTCTACCTGGCCAGTGACCGATTCAAGGGCGCTGCAATCGATTTTGAGGAAATTCCGCTGAAAGCGCAGCCTGGGTTTCTGGCGTTGATACAGGAACTGGGCCGTGATCTGCACGCGCGCGGCCTCAGGCTTTACGTCAATGTTCCGGTGGCCGATAAAGACTATGACTACCCGGCACTCGCCGCCAGCGCGGATGGGCTGGTGATCATGAACTATGACCAGCATCAGGTCACCAGCGCTCCGGGGCCTGTTGCCTCACAGGATTGGTTTACCGCCAACCTGAAACAGGCGGTAAAAGATATTCCCAAAACCAAGATCATTTGCGCCATCGGCAGTTATGGTTACGATTGGAAGCTTTCCGGCCGTAAAAAGCGCATAACAAACGTGGACACCAACAACGTGCAGGAGTCTTGGCTGCATGCGCGTGAATCCAGCGCGGAAATTGAGCTTGATTCCGATTCGCTCAATCCTCATTACGCTTACATGGAAGACGGCGGCCAGGAGCACCAGGTCTGGTTTCTGGATGCTGTTACCGCGCTCAACCAGATGCGAGCGGCGCGCGACGTGGGTATCCGGACATTCGCGCTATGGCGGCTGGGATCTGAAGACCGATCACTCTGGAAAATCTGGGACAACCCCACAGACGCAGGCGCCGAGCAAAAGCTCTCCGTGGTCCCTTCCGGTGAAGACGTTGATCGTGAAGGCGATGGCGAGATCCTTTATATCCAGCACCAGCCCAGCCCCGGCCAGCGCCAGGTCAAGCTTGATTCGGACAAGAAGTTTGTTACATCGGAAAAGATGACGGTCCTGCCGGAACCTTACGAGGTCAGGGTCTACGGCTGGAAAGAAAAACAAGTGGCCCTCACCTTTGATGATGGCCCTGATCCCGTTTACACGCCAAAAATCCTAGACGTCCTGAAGCGCGAAAATGCCACAGCCACTTTTTTCCTGATTGGCTTGCAGACGCAAAAATTTCCGGCGCTTGCCAAACGCATGTCTGACGAAGGGAATGCCATTGGGAACCACACCTTCACGCATCCGGACATCAGCGACGTTTCGCAGTGGTACATGAAGCGCGTGGAGTTGCAGCTGACGGAAAAATTATTTGCCAGCAAAATCGGCGTGAAGCCGCTCTATTTCCGTCCGCCGTACTCCATTGATCAAGATCCTGATATCGCAGACCAGGTGCGTCCGCTGGAGCTTGTCCAGACTGAAGGCTACATCACGGTGGGTTCCAAGATCGATCCTAACGACTGGAAAAAAGGGCAAACCGTCGAGGAGATCGTCACCGAAGTAATAGCCCAGGCAGAGCGCGCAGCCACCAAAGGCTGCCAGACGCGCGGCCCGCTTTATTGCGGCAACATTATTTTGCTGCACGATGGCGGTGGCGATCGCAGTGCCACCGTCCAGGCCTTGCCGGCAGTTATTGAAGGATTGCGGGCACGCGGCTTCAAGATTGTGAGCGTTGAAGCGCTGTTAAATAAGACGCGGGCTGAGGTGATGCCGCAGCTGCCTCCTAATGAAGTGCTGAGCGCACGGCTTGATGGCTACGTTTTTCTCCTCGGCCAGGGGCTGGCGCAGTTCATTGTTTTGGTCTTCTTTATTGGTGACGTTCTGATGAGCGCCCGCCTTCTTGGCATCGGTGCGCTGGCGACATTCGATCGTTTGCGGACGCCTTCCCCTGTCGGGGGTCCGGATTACAAACCAAAAGTCACGGTCATCATCCCGGCATTCAATGAAGAGAAGGTGATTGAGAATACTGTGATTTCCGCGCTGGCGTCAGACTACCCGAACCTGCGGACAATCGTGGTGGACGATGGATCGAAGGACGCGACATCGGCGGTGGTGCGGGAAAAATTTGCCAAAGAGATTGCAGATGGCCGCGTCCTCCTGCTGACCAAGACCAACTCAGGAAAAGCGGAAGCGCTCAACCACGCCTTGAAATATACGCAGGATGAAATTTATGTCGGCATTGACGCCGATACCGTGATTGCACCCAACGCAATTTCCATACTGGTCCCGCATTTCGCCAATCCCGAGGTGGCGGCGGTTGCGGGCAATGCCAAAGTAGGCAATCGCGTGAACCTGTGGACGCGTTGGCAGGCGCTGGAATACATCACCAGCCAGAATTTTGAGCGTCGCGCCCTCAACGTGTTTGGAGCGGTAAGCGTGGTGCCGGGAGCGATTGGCGCATGGCGCGTTTCCGCAGTCCGGGAAGCCGGCGGCTACCATACCGATACCGTAGCCGAGGACGCGGACTTGACCATGTCTTTGCTGGAAAATGGTTGGCGGGTAGTGAATGAAGATCGCGCCCTGGCCTTTACTGAAGCGCCGACCAATGCAAGCGGCCTCATGCGCCAGCGCTTCCGCTGGTCTTTCGGGATCCTTCAGGCCGTGTGGAAGCATGGCGCGGCCATTCGCCGCCGCAGCCGGTTGGGCTGGATTGCCCTTCCCAACATCATTATTTTTCAGATCATGCTGCCGCTGGTATCGCCATTCATTGACATCATGTTTTTATTCGGCATGCTGGAGTACGCGGCCGCGCGTTATTTCCATCCAGAAAGCACGGACGCAAGCAGCTTTGAGCGGCTGGCTTTTTATTTCGCCATCTTCCTGGCCATCGATTTCATTGCGTCGGCGCTGGCATTCCTGCTGGAGCGGCGCGTGGAAGGCACGGGAGAAGACGTGCAATTGCTGTTGCACTTGTGGCTGCAAAGATTTTCTTACCGGCAGCTTTTCTCCGCAGTGCTTGCCAAAACGGTGAAACGCGCCATTGACGGCAAGCCATTCGCCTGGGACAAACTGGAGCGCACCGCCGCCGTGACCAAAAGCCGCGTGCAGGGCAACGCCTAGATCACTGTCCGGCAGCTTGCGGTTTGATGATTTCGTCCAGAATGTTCGGCTGGCCGTCCTCACGAACCAGATGCGGATAGCGCTCGCCTTCGTGATAATTCACCTGGTATGTGCTGTAGTACTCGCCATTTTCCGCCAGCAATGCGATTGGCTGCTGGTTCTTGATTGATCCACGAAGCGCGGCGCGAACCACGTCTTTTGACCACTTGCGGCCATTCACGGCAATCAGTTTCATTCCCGGCCCAAGACCGGCAGCATACGCAGGCGAGCCTGGAATTACGTCACGTACATCGCCTTGCTTGGTAGCGATGAGGCCGAGTGAAAAACTCAGGTCAATGCTTTCACCGCTTTTTTCCCGCGCCTCCATGGTGGCATTCTTCTGCGCGGTATAAACCAGCTTCCATCCGCCATTGGTGATGCCGCCCATTGGAGCGTGGGGCGATTTGGAATCCAGGCGCTCGCGCAGCAGCTTGGCCCAGTCATTCGGCACAACCTGGTTGAGCGCCGTGACAATATCTTCAAATTTGTACGGGACCACAGTCGGCGGGCCGCTCTGGCCTCCATAAAAAAAGCGGCAAAAATCATTCAAGGATTTTTGGCCGTTGCTCTTTTGCCGCAGAATGGAATCCACTTCAAGCCAGATCAGGTAGCCTTCAGGATAGTAGTCAGCGGTGCGGCGCCAGTTGGTCCACTCAGCAGGCGCGGCGAACAAAATTTGCACACTGGTGGCTGTATCCTGCAGCGGACGCCAGGTCCGTCCCGCGCGACGGTCAAGCATGGCTGCCGTATAGGCAAGGTTCTCACGAAACTGGTCGGGCGAACGCAGGCCTGTTCGGGCCGCAAGAATGTTGCCCAGATAATCGGTCAGCCCTTCATACACCCATAGCAGGTCGCCATGCATTGGCTCCTGATAGTTGGGAGTAACCAATCCGGCTGGGCGCTTGTACTTGCCATTCCAGGAATGGACAAACTCATGCGGCAGAAGATCGGATTCCAGATCGTGCACGCCGGGATCGTTGAACATATCTTCAGCCGCCCCGTTGTCGCTGGATTCGTGGTGCTCCAGGCCATGATGCGCCGTCTGGTCACCCAGCGTTAGAAGAAACGTGTATTTGGTG
>JBARNL010000170.1:0-2282 GCA_049802955.1 Candidatus Angelobacter sp. | reverse complement strand
CTTGGTAAATTTGGTAGCAAATTGGTAGCAAAGAGCACCAATTGTGCCAGTTTAGCCGACTCTGCCGGTTGTTAAGTCCTTTGCCGTCTGGCACGATATACAGCTTCCATGGCATGGAAGAGAATTGCCGATTGGACCGGATGCATGATGCATGACACTCCAGCGAGGTCGAGATGGATACTTCTTAAGTCGTTTTGGCCCAGACGTCCCAATTCCTGTACGGTGCCCGTTTATTGGCCAGTTGCAACCCTGCCGCTGCTTCCGTTGCCTACTTCACCAATTCGGCATCAAAGTGTGTGAAGCCCTTGCATACTGCAAATTCGTCGTGTACCCAACGGCGGACGGTCAGCCATTGCATCCCTACCCTTAAATCGAGGAGCGACGTACATGACATCCGGTCATTCCAGCATCAACACCGGTTCCGGTGTCTCATCTCTTGACTTAGCCAGCGAACTCGCTGGTTCCAGAGATCATAAGCCTTGGCAGTCAGGCTTATACTCCAAGCTTCTTCTCAAGGCCGATGATCTGCGGCTGGTTCTCATCGCAATGGAAACTGGGGCAAGGCTCAAGGAGCACCATGTCGACGGGACCGTCTCCATCCATGCCCTGGAAGGTACGGTGTGCATCCACGCGCAGACACAGGCACAGGATCTGCATGCCGGGCAAATACTCACCCTCGCACCCGGAATCAAACATGACGTTGAAGCTCGTGAAGACTCTGCGTTCCTGCTTACGATTTCCTGGCCCAGCAGCGAAAAGCTAGAGTCCATGTCGCACCGGGGGTACGGGTCCTAACCTCAAATTCCAGACAACGAATGAGCCCCAAATAGGCCAATCATGCAAATGCAACACGTTCCAGGAGACATGCAATGATCTCGTTTGATGCGGCGCACGTCGCCGTTCATTATCCCCAGGATCGCCGCTTTCGTCTCTGGATACGGCCCTCAATTCTAATCGCTGCCGCTATGTTGGTCGCGCTGCCTGTGCTTGCCGCGTGGATTGAAGTTCTTCTTGTCGGACTCCCTGCTGTTCCGCCTGTCCCGCAGATATCTCCCAACAATTTCGCCGGTCCTCATGGCTTTCCCTTGTGGGTGCGTTATTGCCACTTCTTCAACTTCCTTTTTGTTACGATGCTGATCCGAAGCGGGTTGTCGATCCTGGCCGATCACCCTCGCCTCTACTTCAACAATCACTGCACGCCCGGCAGCGAGTGGATTCGGTTGACGCCGATCCTGGTCCCTACGGATCGGCTCTGGACCGCAAAGGATGATGCTCGCTACGTTTCTCCTATGGTTGCCACGCCCGGGTACCGGCATACCATCGGTGTCGCCCGCTGTTGGCATTTTCTCAACGTCTACGGCTTCATTATTACCGGCATCTTCTTCGTCATCATGCTCTTCGGTACGGAGCAGTGGCGGCGGCTCGTTCCCCAATCGACGCTGGTGCTGCTGCAAGCCTGGAATACGTGGGTCCACTATGCGACATTCCACCTGCCGGCTGAATTCAATGGATACTACGGTTACAACGCGCTCCAGCAGATCGCCTATTTCTGCGCCGTCATTGTCTTCGGCCCGCTGGCAATCTTCACCGGGATAGCCATGTCGCCTGCCGCCGTCAATCGCTTCCACTGGTACGCGAAGCTCTTTGGCGGCAGGCAGTCTGCGCGGTCCATTCACTTTCTCACCATGCTCAGCTTCTTTGCCTTCATCGTCGTGCATGTGACCTTGATCGTGATGACGGGCTTCGTTCGCAACATGAACCACATCGTCGTGGGCACCGACGATCAGAATCCTCTAGGAATGATTCTCGGCTTTGTCGGGATTGGCGTGGTCGTGCTCTCTTGGGTGACGGCGCATTACGTCTCATGGATCTACCCCCGCCTCCTGCAGCATGTGCAGAAGTTCATCACCTACCCATTGATGCTGGCGACGCTCAATCGCCTCTCGCCCACTGAGCATTACACCGAGGCGGACATCTCTCCGCGCTTTTGGCCCAACGGCAAGATGCCCGAACGCGCCGATTGGAAGCTGATGGTCAAGAGTGGATTCCAGGACTACAGGCTGAAGGTGGGCGGCCTCGTCGACAATCCGGTCGAGCTTTCCCTCGCGGATATTGAGCGCCTGGCCAAAGCCGAGGAGATCACTATGCACCACTGCATCCAGGGCTGGACCGGTATTGCAAAATGGGGCGGGCTTCCCATGAAGACGCTTGTCGAACTCGTCCGGCCCAAGCCCAATGCGAAGGTGGTTGCATTCTTCTCCTTTGGCGGCTCACTCTACGGC
>JBARNL010000169.1:0-9143 GCA_049802955.1 Candidatus Angelobacter sp. | reverse complement strand
ATCAATGCCACAACCAGATTGAAGGCCAGCGCCCCCGCCACCATGAACGGCAACCGGGAAATGATGAAGCGACACTCCGGCAATAAGCGAAATGAGAACCAGAATAGGAGAAGGGCGTCGATCATCGCGCGCAACAGCCAGGCCGCGGCTACGCCGGTAATCCCAAAGTGCCGGGCCAGGAAGAATAGCGCTAGCAGATAAACGGGTAATTCCATCAAGTGGAATTTCGCAGTGACATCGGGCCGTCCAACGCTTTGCAAATGCGTAAAGGGCACCTGCGCCATGCTATTTATGAGAACTGCCACCGCCAGCAGACGCACAACCGGCGCACTGTTGCGGGCAAAATCATTGCCCAGCCATAGCGCCAAGCCTTCCGGCGCAAAAATTACCAGAACCAGCGCGAGAGGAAGCAGGACGATGAAGATGTATTTGACCCCGCATTTAAATAGGAAGACGAACCGAGTGCGGTCTGTATGGCTGGTGGCTGAAAATGCCGGGAACAAAACGCCGATAAGGGCACTGGAAATCAGCCACAGCTTCGTGACTACTTCGTACGGAATGGAATAATACGCCACTGCGGCAATGGAAATGATGCTTCCGATCAGGAAACGGTCAAAGGTGACCATCAGTGGGCCCAGTACGTTGCTCACGGTCATCCAGCCGCCAAAAATAAACAATGGTTTTACAGAAGCGGCCTCAAATCCGAACCCGCCGCGTAAAGCAGGCATCACGTGAAAGCAAGCCCATAAATGGGCAGCGCAGGCAATGATCCTTCCCAGCACAAGCACTGCAATAATAGGAATCAGGCTGTGGGTAAATGCCAGAAGTACTGCGGGCCCCAGATAAGTAAAAATTCCCATCGGAATACGAATGGCCGTAGCCAACTGGAACCGCTGCAGGGCTTCCAGGACACCGCGCAGCCCAGCGGTCAACACCACCACAGGCACCCCAACGGCCAACCAATAGAACGAGCCCAAAGCCTCATGAGAAAGAGATGCGGGAACTTTTAACAGATGTTCCACAAGATAAGGCGCAAGAAGAAATGTTAAAACGGCCCCAACTATGGCCACGCCGGTCATCAGGAAGAGAGACGTCCAGACTAGTGATGGAATCTCAGACTCACGCCTTTGCCCGATTCTCTCCGCCACCAGTTTAGTGAGCGCCCGCGAGAGGCCAAGATCGAACAGGCTGAAATATCCGATCACGACCCAAGCCAGGCTGATAACTCCGAGCCGTTCGGTCCCCAATCCGCGTTTGAGGATAGGCAAACAGACCACTGCGACAGCTACGGGAAAACAATTTCCCAGCAGGTTCCACAGGGTATTGCCGGCAATCGAGCGTCCGCTCGGCACTGGGGCCTTGAACGATGTACTCTCCGTGTCTAGGTTCTCGGGTCCTAAAGATATTTCTTGGGGAATAATCTTCATTCTTTATGCTTTGTCTACGCTTGCACTATAGAAGCAGGTGCGAGGGCCTTTGCCTCTTCCCGGAGGTTTCCATTTTTGCAATCTTCAATTCTTCCCGCACCATCTCGGTCACAAGTTCATGGAACGAGGTGCGAGGGATCCAGCCAAGTTTTTCTCTGGCTTTCGCGGCGTTTCCTAAAAGATTTTCAACTTCCGCCGGCCGAAAATAGCGGGGATCAATGGCCACAATGCGCCTGCCCGTGCTGGCTTCAAAGGCTGCTTCATGCTGGCCTTTCCCTTCCCAGCGAAGGCCGATCCCCAGCTTCTGCGCCACGGCGCAAACAAAATCACGAACGGAATGCTGTTTTCCGGTGGCGATCACGTAATCCTCGGGGCCGTCCTGTTGCAGCATCAACCACATCGCTTCCACATAATCGCGGGCGTGCCCCCAATCCCGCCTGGCGTCGAGATTACCAAGATAAAGACAATCCTGCGCGCCCAGTTGAATGCGAGTAAGAGCACGGACGATCTTGCGCGTAACAAAAGTTTCACCGCGTACCGGCGACTCATGGTTAAACAGGATGCCGCTGCAAGCATAGATGCCGTACGTTTCGCGATAGGTCGCAGTAATCCAGTGGGCATAAAGCTTGGCAATGCCATACGGAGATCGCGGATAAAAAGCCGTGGTCTCGCTCTGCGGGATTTCCTGGGCTTTGCCAAACATCTCTGACGTTGATGCCTGGTAGAACCGCGTCTTGCCCTGGAAACCCAAACTGCGGATGGCCTCCAGCATGCGCAATGGGCCAAGCGCGTCGGACTCAACGGTGTATTCAGGCTGCTCGAAGGAGACAGCGACATGACTTTGGGCCGCAAGGTTATAAATTTCATCGGGCTTGACCAGTTGTACGGTGCGTTTCAGGCTGCTGTAATCGGTCATGTCACCATAATGGAGAAAAAAACGGCAGCCTTCGGCGTGCGGGTCCTGAATCAGATGGTCGATTCTTCCGGTGTTGAAAGAAGATGAGCGGCGCCGGATTCCATGGACTTCATAGCCCTTCTGAAGAAGTAGCTCGGCGAGGTAGGAGCCGTCCTGGCCTGTCACGCCAGTAATCAATGCCCGTTTAAGCGCCACGCTGTATCTCCATTACCATGCTCCGGATCACAGGCACAGGTCGGCTTCTTCCTGTTTCCTGGACTTGGGCCTTCTTATTGTATGTGAGCAAGAGTGCTTTGCTCGCGCTGGTGCAGGCAGAGTTGCTGGAAGAATTTGATTGAGGCGGACGATCAGTGACCCGAGCCTCGAAACACGACAGGAATGGTTTTGAAAAGGATTCTCAAGTCAAGGAATACATTCCAGTTTTCGATGTACTCCAGATCAAGCATAACGTTTTTTTCGAAAGACGGATCGTGGCGGGCGGTCACCTGCCAAAGCCCGGTGAGGCCTGGCGTAACGTCGAGCCGGCGGAAGTGCTCAAGATCGTAGCGCTTAAAATCGTCTTCAGGATGCGGACGTGGACCAACGACGCTCATATCGCCCTTGAAGACATTGAAGAGTTGCGGGAGTTCGTCAATGCTGTACTTGCGCAGGAAACGGCCGAGGCGAGTGATGCGCGGATCGTCCACGATTTTGAAAGTAGCGCCGTTGCGCTCATTCATATGCATCAAGCCATTCTTGCGGGCATCGGCATCGGCACACATGGTGCGGAACTTGTAGCAGCGGAATTTGCGTCCCTTGCGGCCAACGCGCCATGCCTTATAGAGGATTGGCCCCGGAGAATCGATCTTGACGGCAATCGCGGTCAACAGCAGCAAAGGAGAAGTCACCACCAGCGTAACAATGCTGATGAACAGGTCCATCAGGCGCTTCACAAAAAGACCGAGAGCCGGGATCGGCTGGCGATTGAGCTCCAGTACCGGAACCGATCCGATGTAATTCATACCGGCGCCGATCGCGAGGCCTCCATAGAGATCGGGAACCACCTTCACTCCAATGCGCTGGCGGCGCGCTTCAAGAACAATGCGAACCACCAGGTCACGGCTGATAGACGGAGTGAAATAAATCTCGTCGATAAAATTTTCCGTGAGGATGCGCGGCAGATCGTCCGGCGTTCCCAGGCAGAACGGCCTGGCGCCGGACTCCCAGTCGACAAATCCACAAAATGTTTTTCCCAGTTGGGTGTGGCTTTGCAGATAAGACCGGAACGCTTGTCCAACTTCTCCGCTGCCTACAATGAGGACATGCTGATTGCCGATGCCGCGCTCAATTCGCTTCAGGTTGTAGCGCTCCATCACGTAGCGCAGGCAAAGAACGCCCGCCAAACTGAAGAGCGGTGTGCTGGCGACAATCAACCGCGGAACTGCTTGCTCACCGGCGATAAACACAATCATGATGGAAATCATGGAAGACACCATGAAACCCTTCAGGATTCTTATGCGTGCGCCCCGGGCAGAACGGATTGCAGCATCGGAATAGAGGTTCTGCGCGGCGTTGCAGATGACCGTGAGGCAGGCATACGTAAGCAGGAAAACGAACAGGCGCAGAGGCGGAGTTGTGACATTCACCGGTGAAACTCCAACCAGATCGCCCAGGAAGTCACGACCTGAATAAGCCGCATAACCGGAAACGATCACGATCAGGGCCTCTAGCATGGCAACGGCGGCGCCCAGCCCAGTCCCTTTTTCATGTGCCAGAGCACGATGAATCTGGGTCCCGGCGAAGTGCGAAACTTCCAAGAGATTGCCTTGTTCCTTCACTACCTCTTGTGTTGACACCCTGGCCTCCTGACTGTGTCTGTGCTCATGCCTGCGAAATCTCGTCCGGCCGTCCTGCACGATGGCGCGGAATACTGCTCACGAATTTGGGTTTCTACGGCCAACCCGAAGCACCTGCGAAATCAAAATGCGTCTGGGATCATCCTGGTCCCAGCGGTCCCACCAGTTCTTGATGAAATATCCCATGCAAGCCAGCAGCGCGCTCAACAATGTTCCCACGAAAATAACGTACTGCCAGGAAGGACTTCTCTTCTCCGGCGTTGAAGCCGGATCCAGCACCTTGACTGACGGTATTTCTTTGGCTTCCTGAATTCTCGCCATTTCGAATTGTTGAGTAAGCAATTCGACTACCGTTTCGCGAATCTTGGTTTGGCGATACAGATCGGCCCACTTCACTCCAAGTATTGGCAGACTCTTCACTGATGGGTAAGGACTCGTGGGGTCCTGAACGGTGGGCGCGCGGCCCGAGTTGATCTTGGCCAGTTCGCGTTCCAGTTCGTTCACGTGGGCCTGAACACTCTTCACCCGAATATTTTCTTCAGTGTAAGTCTGCTTGAGCCCTTCCAATTGTGCCTTTGACGCTATCAGCTCACCCTGAAGCCTGGCTGCGGCTTCTACCGTGACCTTGGTTTGTTCAGGTACGTCCAATGCCATGTTGGCGCTGGCAAACTGGCTGAATTGCCGCTCGGCATCTTGCAGGTTATTGTTTTCATCGGCCAGCCGCTGCTCAATAAAAATACGTTCACGGCGCGCCGCGGACGTGGAAACTTTTGCCATGACCGAACCGAGTTCCTCTACATAGGCATTGGCAAGTGCAGTGGCCACAGCAGCATCATGATCTTGAACGGAGATAGCAATCACGCCGCTCTTTTTGTCTTCGGTAATCGAAGTACGAGTCGTTAGTTTCTTTCGCGCATCTTCCTGGTACTTCTGGCTGTATCTTTTCCGGAGATCGAACCGGTCAATCAGATGGTCCTGCACGGTGCGGCTTTCCAGTACTCTGGCAAATATCGCGCTCGTGCTTTTCATCCCTACCATGTCGCTTGCCATCCCAATAAGCCCCGGTGACTTTGATAGTGCGGGCAGCAGCGAGGCCAAACCGGATCCACCGCTGTCAGGCGGCATGATCTGGGCCGTGCTTTCATATTTGGGATAACGCCAGGCAACACCCAGTGACAAAATAAAACCCAGAACCACCCAGCGAAAGATCTGGCGTCTTTGCAGCCAGAGATGGTAAAGCGCATCTGTCCACCTCAGCCAGTTGGGGCTGGGTGCAGGCAGTAGGGTCCCATTGGCTTCACTTCTTAGAACTTCTCTTTCGGCCTCGCTTAGCGGCATCCGCCAGCCTCCCCTGCATACATCCAAGCAAGCCTAGCGATCCAATTCCCAACAATTTTTAGCGGACCAGATTTTTTAACTTCCAATTTACGTCCAATCCCCTTCCAAACGTCTTAAACATCTTTCAGCATATAAAGTTGCAGAACAAACCAAAACTGTTGCCGTTCCTAAGTAGAGAGAAACCAACCCTTTCACCCTGAGAGCCGGTTTAAACCAGTGTCTCGCGTTTGCCAGGCGCAGAATGCGGTTTAACAATATGCATTTACGTAACCACTCAGCTTACCTCAAATCAGGAGCTGAAGTTAGCCGCGAGGCAAACAGGTAACGAATCCAGATTATAAACCCCCTCAGCGACGTTCTCCATTGGCGAGAGAGGTCACTGCACCAGTTTTGGTTCAAGGCTCGGGGTGTATCCGCTGGAAGCAGTCGTCCACAGATATGTGTTGAAAAGCAACAGCCCTGTGACCCGCATTTATTGTGATGTCGGCGCGCGCAAGATGGTCTGCCGTTTGGAGGAATGTTGTAGGCTTTTGGTGTTAAGTAGCAGTCAGGATCAAACCTCAATTGCCAACACGATCTTTGATCCCGGCAGGGAAAACTCGGCAGCAGTTCTGATTTGACGATCACGCCTTTAAGAATAGATACTGACACGACAAATAATCCCAAGTAACTGGTAGCGGGATTTGTTTTGCTTGGAGAAAAGCAAGAACATGCAAATCTCTGTAATCGGTTCGGGCTACGTGGGTCTGGTTGCAGCTACATGCTTAGCCGAGTTGGGTCACAAGGTAATTTGTGTCGACAGCGATTCAACTAAAATTGCAGCCCTGAATGCCGGCGAACCCCTGATCCATGAAGATTATTTACAAGAGCTCTTAAGCCGGCATCGCGGCAATCGCCTTTCATTTTCCACTGACCTCCAGGAAGCGGCGCGAAATTCCGTTGTGATTTTCATTGCCGTGGGGACTCCTTCCGCCGAAAACGGCGCCGTTGATCTTTCCTGTGTTGAAGCGGTGGTCCAATCCCTGGCCGAAGCGATGAATGGGTACAAGGTGATCGTGGAGAAGAGTACGGTGCCGGTCTATACAAGCGAGCGCGTGCAAAATGCGTTGTCGCCCAAAGGCCGCGCGCAACAAGAATTCGATGTTGTTTCAAATCCTGAATTTCTGCGCGAAGGGACTGCCGTTACGGACTTTCTTTACCCCGATAGAATTGTGGTTGGGGCCAGCAGCGAACGGGCGGCGGGAATCATGCGTGAAATATATGCTCCGCTGATTGACGGCTCTTACGCTCAGCTCACCAGTGCGGTTCCCAAACCAGAGCCGGCACGGCCCGTCCCAATGTACATTGAGACTTCTCCGCGCAGCGCCGAGCTGATCAAGCATGCGTCCAATGCTTTTCTGGCATTGAAGATTTCTTTCATTAATGCCGTGGCAAATTTTTGTGAATCCGTGGGCGCAAATATTGAAGAGGTCTCAAAAGGCATTGGCAGCGACAGCCGGATCGGTCCGGAGTTCTTGCGCGCCGGCATCGGCTATGGCGGGTCATGTTTCCCCAAGGACGTAGCCGCATTCCGAGCGGTAACGCACGAATTCGGATTCGAATTTCCATTGCTGGATGAAATCAAGAGAATCAACGAGGAGCAACGCGTACGATTTATCGGCAAGGTCCGGAGCGCATTGCGGACGATCAAAGGCAAGAAGCTGGCCGTGCTTGGATTGGCGTTTAAAGATGGAACAGATGATGTGCGTGAATCACCGGCCATCCAGGTGATTGAACAATTGCTGAAAGAAAAGTGTGAGATAACGGCTTTTGATCCGGCCGCAATGGACCGGGCGCGCCAGATTCTGGGCGGCAGGATCAAATATGCTGCCGATGCGTACGCCGCAGCCGATGGCGCCGATGCGCTGCTGATCCTGACGGAGTGGAAGGAATTTGCCAATCTCGATCTGGCCCGCATCAAGCACCTTCTGCGGTCCCCCATTGTTTTGGACGGACGCAATATTTTTTCTCAGGCGGAAATGGCGGAAGCGGGTCTTTCCTACTTCAGCATCGGTCGTCCTGCGCTGGAAACTTCCAGCAGTCTGCTCAAGAAAGGCCAGAGCGCAAGATAGAAGATAGAAGATAAGCGCGAGCACGTTTCTTGTAATACAGAGTTCTCGAATGCGATCAGGGGCTGCTTCGAACAGCCCCATTCTCATGTGAATATCAAGCGCCTATGAATCCGCAGCACCCAAGAAAGAAAGTAAAAAATCCGGCAGGGAGAACCGCGCCGGATATTCCCGCACACATTCAGCAACTTACCCCCACGGACAATATTCTTGCTGATCCTGAGATTTCATTTCGAGAATGCCTCGTTGAAAATGTCATATTTAAAGATCGCTCGTTTCAATCCGTTGTCTTTGAAACCTGCCTTTTGAAGCAAGTAAGCTTCACCCGATGCACCCTAAGGGGTTTGAGGTTGAAGGACGTGCGCCTGATTGAATGTGATTTCGCGAATGCCGAGGTGATCGGTTTGAAAGCTCAGCGTGCGGAATTTGTAAATTGCCGTTTGACTGGTCTACGTGCAATTGAAGCTGAATGTCAGGACCTTTTGATCTCCGGGGGAGATGCTGCTTTTACCCAGTTTCGATTTGGAAAGTTCAAGACGAGCGAATTCAGCTCTTGCAATTTCGAAGAGGCCGACTTTCACGGCAGCAATCTGCATGGTGCCCTGCTGAAATCATGTGAGTTCAAGAATGCGGATATGACCGGAGCCAAACTGGAAGGAGCGGACTTTCGCGGTTCGCGCGTGGAAGATCTCATGGTGCTGGCTGCCGATCTTAAAGGCGCAATCGTCGATCCCGCCCAGGCAATGATCTTTGCCGAACTCCTGGGTTTAAAGATTCGTTGAAGCGCCTTACTTGTCCGACCAGTTTAACGTCTGATCCGAAGCTGAATATCCTCGATCATTAATAACCATATCCTCTATTGGACATGTGCCCTGGCCAGATCCACGGACGTGAATCCTTATAAGCTGTCAAAGAGATCGACATCCTAAATCACCGACATCTTTAATTAAGGGTGATCGCCTTCCCGAGTTTATCTAAATTGACCTTTCATTGAGAAATAATTTTCATTCTCCTCCAGACTTGCCGATGAATAGGATTCGCACCTCAAACGCACCTCAAATTAGAGGCGTTCTTGCCGGCTCTTAGCACGCATGGCCATGTACGGCTTGTGCTTAGGTTCATAGATGCACATTGGAATGGTACATGTACTGCCGATCAATTTTCGCCTCATTCGCAGCCTTTTGGCGGACTTGAAAGAGATGCTCTAAAATCTTTCAAGTGATTGATATATAGGCACTTGTATGCCATATTAAGCCTGCTTTTGACCCTGCACTGGTTATTAAAACTTTTAATACACGCCCAATGAAACCTTAATCCCCACCCCCCAGAATGTGCATTGCAATGCACTCCGGACAGGACTCGTGTGATCCGGCGGCACTGAGCGATTTAGGAGAAAAACGATGAAATCGTCTTCCGGGACTGTCTGGTTCCTGCGCATTTTCGTAGGTGTAGTTGCAATCGTTTTTGCTGTCGGCTATTACGGCCATGTTCGAGCGCAGGCTGTCGATCCGAGTGGTGC
>JBARNL010000168.1:0-10646 GCA_049802955.1 Candidatus Angelobacter sp. | reverse complement strand
TCTCACCGTCATCCAGCCTTACGCGCAGGCCAACCAGCCCCTGCTCGCCAAAATTAAACGTGCCGTTCACGTTGTTATCTCGAAATACTCGCCCCTCAATGATTCTTCCGGCATGGCGCGTGGGTATGAGCGCTCCGGGCATGGCACTGAAACGTTTCGTAAAACCAAAATACATCAGCGTGGTCCGCTGGACGGTGTTGGCCGTATTGCCCAGCACCCAGATATTCGTCAGGCCGGAATTGAAATCAAGCGACGGTCGCACCTGATAAGCCAGCGAGTATCCAACATACGGCGTCCATGAATCCGTCTTTCCATTCGAGGCGCGGGCAAAAGCGAAATTAGGATTCAGGCTGAGCTTCTTCCCTACACGTAGCTGCGCCGACGCGGAAATCGAAGTGTTGATTGGCACCTGCGCTTCCAGAAGCGCTTTCACTTCAGGAGGCACATTGTTGGACTGCACAAAGGAAATCGGGTCCTGCAAGAACAACTGTTGCAATGCCGGGGACAGTAGCTCCAGCTCAGATCCCAGCTTCTTTACCAGTGACGGATTGCGGCGGTCTTGCTCAAAGCCCACCGTCATGCTTCCGCCCTTGATCAGGAAAGTGACGTTGTCGCGCAGGGCAAACTCATCTTCTGAGCTAAGCTGCAACGGATCCTGCACTGAACCGACAGTGAACTGGGCCGCGTTGGAAACACGCGGCGTGAACTGATGGCGCCAGTTGGTATCGAAACGATTTCCATTGCTGGATTGGTTGGCAAAGCCGCCATCATTATGGCTGAACGTATAGCTGAAGCTGACATCGTCTTTAGGATTGATGCGCCACGAGATCGCTGGAGCGAGATAATCTGAACTGCCCCCATGGAGAATGTTGCCGAAAGACTGCGTGATAGTGTGCTGATAGTAGACGGACTCCGTAAAGCGATCGCTGGTGCTTACCGTAACGCCGGCTTTAGCTGAAGTTGTTCCGGAAAAGAGTGACTGCACCCGATTCAGTGGAAACAGCAGCGACGACGCGCCTCCGGCGGCAAAAAAGGTAAAGCGATGGCTGATGTAGTCGACTTCGCCGCGTCCCATGCCGCCATGCGTGCTCACGCCGCCCGTGGTCTGAAAATTCCACTTATCGCTGGCCTGATAATTGAAGCCGCCGGTCTGCATCCAATCATCCTGCCGGCCGCTGGCGGGGTTGAGAAAGTCCGATGGCGAATTGATGTAGCTGGTGGTGGCAAAAAGATTGAGTTTCTTCGTCTGCTTGCGTTGGAAAGAAAAGCCGCCAATATCGCGCGTGCTGCCCAGCGTTAAGAAGTAAAACGGAATTGTTGAGCCGCCAAAAAACATGTACTGATTATCGCCGTGGCGGATAGTCACGCCCGCGCCGCGCAGCTCCACGGAATCTGAATACGTGAATGGACTCAGATGACGCTCATAGCCGTTGTCCGTGAGGCTCACCAGGTTATCGAGCAGGCTCACGTCGATTCCTGGGCTGCGATAGGCAATGCTTCCATGCCGAATGTTAAATGCATGACCACCCTGGATATCGTTATCCTCAACCTGAGTAGAGACTGTGAGACGCCCTTCGCTTCCGGCCAGCTGCGTCCAGTTGAAGTCGTTGACCACGGAAGTTGTTGTTTTTCCGCCAGCGTTCGCGATCTGCACTCCGGAACCAAAGCTTCCCTGCGCCATCTCACCCTGGCGCCGAAGCTGTGCCGGTGAAATCGTAACTTGCGGACGCGGAACAACCCGCACACGAATACTCACCGGCTTGTCATGCAGATAGCCCAGCAAAACGGTCTCGCCGCGCGCCAGGCCGAAAATCTGAATGCCATCGCCAGTGCTTTCCACTCGCGCAATTTCCTGATCGAGCACAATTATGTTGGTCAGCGCAGGAGTGGTGATCGTCCGCGACCATTGCCAATAGACTTCAACCAAAGAAGGCACACCATTTCCGTCGATGGACTGGGCGGCAGCGGCGGGAGCAAGCGCACACGACAACAGCATACTGCCCAGCAAGACCGCGATCACCGTTATGTGCCGTTGTAACTTCAAAATCCTCAATACTCTTATTCGGTTACGTTGAATGCAATCTGCTGTGTCTCAATCCGGTCTTCGCCGTACGCCACGGTCAGCACGGCAGTGTAATTCCCCGCCGGCAGCTTCCCCGCCCACTCTACGTGCATGGAATTTTTCTGTCCGGGAAGAAAGCGTTTTTCTTCGCTTTCAGCTTTTGCCACCAGCTTGCGGCTGGCATCCAGCACCGCGACGCGCGCCACGGGAAAGATATGCGTGTTGCTGGCATTTAAAAGATCAAAATCAACGCTCAAGCCACGCGTAGCCGCCGGCGGAGTCACTTTTATGTTGCTCAGCTCGATCTTGTATTCGTCCGTGCCTTCCGCGCGCAGCAACACCAGGCAGCCAATACGCATGCTGGTAAAAACTCCTTTGCCATCATTTTTGGGAAATGAAAGCTGCGGCTTGGATGTGACAAACAGCACTGCGTAGTATCCGCCCTTTGCATCTGATGGCGGCGTCACAATGGCTTTCATCTTCTGCGTGCCGTGTGGACCAACTTCAAAGTGATCGGGCACAAACTGTATCCAGTTGGCAGCGGAGCGCGGCGAGGTTCCCGGCGATGAAAAGACTTTCTCGTTCTTCTCGTCATACCAGAAATCGGTGATCTCAACGTGCATGTCCACTGCTGTGTCGCCGGAATTCACCGTGGAAAGATCAAACTGGAACGGAACGCCAGGCTTGAATGTCTCCACTACCTGGGCCGGCGCCAATCCCAGCGACTGCGCGTGGGCATGTCCCGCCAGAGCAGCCAGACAGAGCAGCCCGCATAGCAGGCGGAACATCATTTCGCGGCTTTGATTCATCCTCATCATTGCTTATGGCACCGTCATGGTAAAAGTCAGCGTGGCGGAATCGCTCCCTCGAAAGGCCGTTGCGCCGTTGGTATTGGAAACAAATAAGCCCAGAAACCGCGTGATGGAGCTGCGATCGGCGGCGGTGGTAGTGATTTGCGTCGCCGTGGCAGCGGTCGTCCCAATGTTGTTATATGGACCTGCACTGGCGGCGGCATCGCGCAAAATCAAAATGGTTGGGTGCGCAAATGTTGTGCTGACGAACGTCTTAATCGTTCCTGTGGTTGACCTGAATGCGCTAAAAGCCGGTTGCAGAATGTACGGCGTGGAATAGACCACTCCGCCCGCTGCAGCGACGGTCGTCAATCCAGCGCCGGGACCAAAACCAAGGCCGTTGACGTTGCCAAAATTCATGGAAAAATCGGCGCCCGGCGTGATGGTCAGTCCGCCAGTCGCGGTGGCCAGAGTCAACCGCACAGCACTCTGGACCGTTTCTCCCACAGGCGTATCCAGCCGAATTTCTGCGGTCGCAAAGTTCTTGTTGTTTGTGGTATCTGTTGCGGTCAGGGTGATTCGTGCTGTATCGACGCCGGTAAACGACGAAGCCCCATTGTTGTCCGGTACAAAGATTGCCAGACCTGCGGTCACAGTCTGATCGGCAATGCCCGGCGCTGCAACTATCGTGGTCGGGGCAGCGGCGACCAGTGAGATCGCGGAAAAATTTCCTGACGCGTTGCAAGCTGAACTGCTGGGACAGCTCTGCAGGATGAGCGCTGTTGGATTCGTGAAATTGGAATTTACAAACGCCGTCACAGCGCCACGATGAGGATTTGGCAGTCCGGAAATTGTTATTTGATAGTGTGTGAGGTAAAGAGCGCCGTTGGTAAGAGGAATAACGGTTACGCCGGTGCCCGGCGTTCCTATACCCAGCGCATTCATCGTGCCGAACTGGCCTGATAGTGTGCCGCCACCACCTACAGCCAAGGTGATGCCGCCAGGAGCAGCTGAAACAGTAAACGTCCCGTTCTGGGCTGCGGCAGGTTTGGTAAGCGAAATTGCAGCAAGCGCCAGAATGATGAGCGCGGAGAGTAGCCTTCTAATCGACGCACCACACACCTTCCCGCCGGACTTGACGACGGGGAGGTGTGTGCGTCGAAGGTCTTCATGCTCTCTGAAACTCATTGTTTCTAAATGCAGACAGGCAACCGCGGCAACTCAAGAGAAGCTCGCAGACTACTGAACTGTCAAAGTAAAAGTAACGGTCGCTGACTTGGCGCCCGTCACGGTGGCGCCGCTGGCTGGCGTTACCGCCACACCGATAAAGCGCGTCTGCGTTGAACCGTTGGCCGCATTGGTCACGATAGTGTCAGGCGTTGCCGTGCTTACAGCCGTAAAGTCGGTCACGGCGGCGGGAACGGTGCTGGAGTTTGCTGAGTCGCGCACGATGAAAATATTATTCGGCGCTGCGAAATCCGTGGTCACCTGAGCGGTGATCGTGTTGGTAGTGGCAGTCTGGCTGGTGAATACCGGGTTCAGGTTGTAATCCGACCAGTAAATTGCGTTGCTGGTTCCCGGAGTTGTCGGGGCAAACTTGTTGCAGTTTCCGGCGTTGATGCCCAATGCGTCCACGGTGCCGAAATCCATTTTGTAGTCCGGCGTGCCGCCCGTTGGCGTGACAGCGCAATGCGTTACGGCCGCTGTTCCCGTGCTGAGCGTCAACTGAACGGCGCTTTGAATGGTGGCCGAAATCTGCAGAGTCGGCGATACGGTGTTGGTATTGGTCGCCGTTGTGCCGGCGAATGCCGCTGTTGACAGTGCCATCATCCCCAGGGCAAAGATCGTAAAATATTTCTTCATTTTTAAGCTTCTCCTCGTGCTCAAATCGGGCAGGCAATCCAAATCAACAGCCTTCAGCCCCACATACAGCCATTCTTAAGGGGTTCTAATTTTGTGGCAACGGTACTTCAGTAATCCTCACAGTACTGTGCGTCGGTTCTGCGTGCATTTTTTAACGAATCTGGGCGCTGGGGGAAGTTGATTGCGATTCTACCTACCATGAAAGCTGCGACAACTGGGGATTTACCCTAGGCGCCGCGCTGGACATTGCCTTAAGGTGCGCCATTGACGGCCAAATTCGCCGGTTCTATGCGCCGGAATAGCCGCGTAAACACCAGCGTTTTCGTTTGCATCTAAGTTCGCAGGCAGTCGATATCAGCGGATCTGGAGGAGATAAATGAGGAATAAAATTGTAGGGTGCGCCTTAGCCGTTGTCCTGTGTTTTGGCGTGTTCGGAATCGGAGTGGCCCAGGAACCCAGCGCCAACCCGAGTGGTGTGCAAAGCGTCACCGGGCCGCAACGCCTGCAGGATAGAATCTCGCGTGAGGTTTTTCACGAATTGGTAACGCTGCCCCAGCTCACCATTTTTGATAATCTTCAATACAAAGTAGATGGCAATAAAGTTACGTTGATGGGACAGGTGCGAAACGCGGTGCTGAAAGACTCGGCAGAAAGCGCCGTCAAGCACATTGAAGGCGTGGACAGCGTCAATAATCAGATTGAGATTTTGCCGCCTTCCCCAAACGATGACCGGATCCGCAGAGAAGTGGCACGATCGCTTTTCAATGACGAGCGGCTATTCCGCTACTCCATGGGATCGGTTCCGCCCATCCACATTATCGTAAAAGGCGGCCATGTCACGCTGGAAGGCATTGTGAATTCGCAAGCCGACAAGAACGAGGCCAACATTCGCGCAAACAGCGTTCCCGGGGTCTTCTCGGTGGATAATCATCTCCAGGTGGAGAAGTCTTAATTTAGGGTTAGCTTGGAAAGCGTAAGAAGGAACCTACGGAGGAAGTTATTCCTTCGTTTATTTGCGCGCGATCTTTCCGGCAATCAGGCAGGTGGTTCCGCGGCCATCCTCGGCCGCGCGGAGGTTGTTCGTATTGTCAGAGCAATACGCTTTGCCGCGGCCTGCCACCGGCTCAGCGACAATGCGAAAGATCCTGGCCGGAGCACGCTCACATCCAGTGAGAGTAAACCTGTAGCCATTGTAAAGACCGCCGGCAAATTCGGCGTCCATGAATTTATACATTCCTTCTTCGTCGATTCCTTTGCCGATATCCACCAGGTTGGAGAGTTTGCAGGTATATCCGGCGCCCGGATGCATCTGGACATATAGATTTTCCGCCATGCCGATCATACGCACCGCTCGCAAGGGATTCATTTTAGGGCGTTCGTCAATCACCACGGCGGAACTGGCAGATGTCTCTTCGCTTGTGCCGGCCACTGCAGCAAGCGTGGGTCCCCACCAGGATTTTTCCAGAATCCGGGGATCGCCGACCGGCAGCGTCGTGGTCATTGTAACCGCGGTAAGCCGCCATACGCCGGCCTGACGCTTGAGTTTGGCGAGAATCTTTAGCTCTACCGGGATCTCACGTTCCACGCCGTTGCGCACCAGATGCAGCGAGAGGCCCATGCTGTCTTCTTCTCCGCGCTGTTCATCGCTATCTATCTCGAGCTCATAGCGCTCATGCTCTTCCGGGTTGTTGAACGCAAACAGGATGGGACCGATATCAAAGGACTGAAACTGGTTGGCGTCAGAAGACTTCGCGCCGGTCAAGACTTCTAGCGGGCTGGGTGCGTTATCCGGCGAACCCTTCATCAGATTCTGAAGCTTGCCTTGCATTTCCAGGGTCAGGTGCTTCTTGAATCGCGCTTCGCCTCCGGAAAGCATTTCAATCAGGGCCTGGCGCGGCGACTGATCACGCAGCACGGGGCGTTGGCCCGAGGCGATCCCCGCGAAAATAAAGGCACAGCAGATCGCCAGCCGGAATCTGGGGTGGAACATTTATTTCTCCAGGAACCTTGTTGGCGCAAGCTTAGTGCATGATCCGTGCGATAAACAACGCTAAAACAGCCTTAAGCAGGTACTTTGGGACAGGACTTATGTGTGCTTCCGGCTGGTAAGCAGGCTGGCAACCACCGCCTATTGATGGCCGGTATTTGCCTTTCCTGGTTTGTCGCGAAATGAGCGTTGGGTTGAAATGGGTGCGGGGCGCTACTTGGTGGCGATACGATCCTTCGATAAAGCGCTGACCGGCTTGGGTTCAGATATAGTCATGCGTGTTCCACAAACTGAGCAGTAGACCCAGCCCGCATGCTCCACTACTGAGGGAACAGTCCTGAACTTGCGCATGCATTTGGGGCACTGAACATCGACAATATGGACCAACTGGAGACCCTGATCTATAGATTTGAGATGTTGATAGCCTACCAATGTATTGACCTGCCTGACAAGATTACATGCCGTAATTTTCCAAAATGACTCATCTTGGCCGAACGCGCTTATCGAGTAACGCCATTGCTGGCCACTACTCTTGCAACAGCCAGCATTGCGATGGCCTGGGCAGAACTGTCACGCAGCTTTTGGGCGCGAGATAATGCATTCAATGAATCCACCTGTGCTGCCGCCTCGCTGATCTCCTGCACCACGGCCGCTGCATTCTGCTCTGGGGTGCGCGCATCCCAGACTTCGTCGGCGGCGCTGAATGCCATGTCAAAGTACTTGCTGGCCTGCTGTTTATTGCCGCTCGTGCCTGTGGCGAATCCGTTGGCTGCGGCCTCGCGCGCCCGCTGGCTTGCGGGGAGACTGCGAAGACGCTCAGTCTGGTCTGTGCCGCGGCTGTCAATTGCCGATAAAATCGAAACGCTCTCCTGCTGCGGGCGCTCGATTTCACGCTGCTGGCCGGCATTTTGCACCGTGGTATTGGCCACAACATCGGATTCCAGCGCTTTCTTGTATCCTTCCGCGCCCAGAGCTTGCTGCATGGCCCCAGTAGTGATCGTGATTGAAAGCGTGCGCAACGGCGAATCGTCAATCTTCCCCAGCCAGGTTAGAAGCTGCAAGCCGCTCTTGGTGGCGATGTCCTTACTTACATATCCGGACATCTGCATGTACATGGCGGCCAAATTTTCCGCTTCGGTTGCGTTTTCTTTGGGGTCCGGCAGCGCGTCAAACATTTTGGCAAAATGCTGCTGTGACCATGCGGAGCTCTCGCCTTGCGCCGCCATCACCGCCATCAGTGCGCGCGAAGCCACGATGCGCTTCTCCAGCCCGGCATCCAGCTTGCGGGAAACAGGATCTAAAGTCTGCTTCGGACAACTGGTAATCGCGCCAATCAAGGATTGTTCCGCACGCAGCACGGCGGTTTCCGGCAGGTTCTCCACAAAATTCAGGGCGGCGGCGCAGTCCACCAGGCCGCTGGACATCATGGAAACGGCCGGCGTTTGCCCAATTCGCACCAAATCAGTCTCGATCCGGGCGCCTTCATGCCAAAAACCATGGGCCATCTTTTTGTCGATGGGCGAGACCACGTCTGCAGCGGTTGAGAGAACGCGCAACCTGTCCTGCGGATCAGACTCCGGCAGTGCAACCGCCATCCGTACCGTATCGATCACAAACTTCTGCTCACGCGTCAGCTTGACTGGGGTGTTGGGCGCGCTGGCCTGGGGCTTCGCTGATCTCTTTAGGCTCGGGTTGCTCTGTTGCTGGGCCATCCCGGTCAGAGAAAGACCAAGGACAACGACAACAGCCAGGCTTTTATGTATGTTCTGCACTACTCTTAGACTCCAAATTTTATTTAACGCTCATCGCCGTGAGGACTGTTCTGAGGGTAACCAAGCATCTACTCTGCATCAATCCCTGAGCAGGGTTCGCCACAACATTCCCAAATGAGGAATTAGATAAGAACTAAGTGATTTCTTAATCCGAAAGGCCGTATTCCATAGAGGAAAACATTCAAATTGCCCAGGCGGAACTGAGGTTATTTCACCACGGCTGTTTCGGCAGCCCGGAGTTCAGCCACAATTTCCGCGGCCGCTGTGCGTGCCAGATCGCCTTTATCGGGCGGGAATGAAATAGCGCCGACACGCGCATGCCCGCCGCCTCCATAGCGTTCGCAGATTTTGGCCAGGTTCACCATATTCTGCCGATCAGTCCAGGGATTTGATCCCACAGACACTTTCACCCGGAAGCTGCTGCTGCTCAGCCCAACGCTATAGACCGAATCCCGGTGCAGATAATAAGGAATAAACTTGTTGTAGCCTTCAAGGTCCTGATCGCTGATGTCGAAATAAATGGTTCCGTCTTTGCACTCCGAGCGCTGGCGCAGTATGTCAATGGAACGGCGATGGCGCGCCATCAGCGGCGGCACAACCGAGGCGACGAAGGGTTCTTTCAGTATCTCGGCAAGCGGCTCGCTCACCAGATAAGGTATCAGGCGGGGAAGGAAATCAGGATCGTTGGTGGATTCAATGGCCATGGTCAGCTTCATGGCGGGCTCGGCCATCTCCACGGCTTCTTCCGGGCTCTGGAACTGTGCGCCGTCAATAATATCGGCCCAGCGCACCAGTTCTTCCACGGACCGGGGATCAAAACCAAATTTCTGCTCCGCCACATGGGCCAGGAACTTGGTGCAAGACTTATATTCAGGATCGAAGAACTTCTGGCTCTTATCGCTCAGGTGATAATGCTCCGCGTCTTCCGGCGAGAGGAAAGCGCTCTGATGATGGTCAAACCACCAGGTAATCTTTGGAGAAGCGGAATACTTGAAGTCGACAATGGCATTCTCGTCGCCATCAAAATCGGCTTCATTGAAGAGCGCGCCCGCGCGATGCACCAGCCCGGTGAACTGGAACTCCACGTCAGACCGGATGCGTTCGCGGTAGAAGCGCGAAAACAGCGCGGCCGAGGCCGTCCCGTCAAAACATTTGCCGTGAAAAAAGACCCTGACTTTCAATAGACCTTTCTCTGCTCTTCAAACTATGGGTGTTAAGTAAAGCTATTAGAAATGACATTCCTGTACGGTAATGTCAAGCAGGTACACGCCTTGCCGATGCTGAATTCTGCGCTTTAGTGCTGACGGGCAGCCATTATTCCGTATGCCGCCACCGATCATTTGTAAATGGAAAGCTGCTCGACCGGTTTTTGCAATTTGATGGTGAATTCCAGGTTTGGCTGATCGATGCTGAAATCTTCCCCATAAGTCCTGAATCCCGGAGCAATTACCTGAATCCGCACTTTGCCGTAAGGAATGCCTGTCGCTTCCGCCTTACCGTCCTCATGCGTCTTCAATTCCAGACCTTCTTCCTTCTGCTTGCCATGGTTATCAATCAGGTGAATCACCACTTCAGCATTCTTCACGGGTTTGCCGCTGGAATTCCTGATGACGGTCATGTTTATAGAAGAGGTCTTTAGCTGTGATTCCGAGGTTTTCTTTTTTCCGGCAAATGCGGCCGCCGGTAAAAGCATGGCGAGCAGGCAAACAAGGGTAAGGCGCTGGATATTCATGGCTGCTCTTATTTTACAGCCAGAGCGGCTTATACACTAACCCGCGGCCGCTGGACCAACCGCCATTCGCGGCTTCAATTGGACCATGATGGTGGCAACCAGCACGGCCACGATTCCCACGATCTGCAGCATTCGCAAACTTTCCCCAACGAAAAGCACCGCAAACAGGATGGCAAAGACCGGCTCCAGGCAACTGGTGATGACGGCCCGCGTGGGATCAAGGTATTTCAATCCGCTCAGATAAAGCATGTAAGGCACCACCATGGAGAGACAGGCAAAGACGAACAGGAATCCCCATTGGGGTCCGCTGAAATTCTGCGCCATCAGCTTCCAGGGAGGGTTCACCACCGTCCACATGATCGCCGCTCCAAGCAGCAGATAAAACATCACCGTGAACTGGTGATTGCGCATCACCAGCCCTTGCCCAGCAACGTTATAG
>JBARNL010000167.1:0-8771 GCA_049802955.1 Candidatus Angelobacter sp. | reverse complement strand
ACCACCTTGATGCCCTTGATGCCACAGTTACTCCCATTCTTGCTCGGTTCCTGATATCCTGAGCGGTTTCACATCAGGTTGAGGTCGACGCTATGCTGAGCATGCAAGGAAAGAACGCGGTTATTTTTGGCGTGGCCAACAAACGCAGTATCGCCTGGGCCATTGCGCAACGGCTGAGTGATGCCGGAGCTAAGCTCGCCATTACTTATCAAAACGAGCGCATGAAAGCCGAGGCGCATGATCTGATCACTTCCCTGCCCGGATCACAGGCCTTTCAATGCGACGTCTCCAGCGACGCGGAGATTGATTCTTTCTATGGGCAGCTCAAGCAACACTTCGGCCAACTGGATGCCGTAGTACATTCGGTGGCTTATGCACCAGCGGAAGAACTGAAGGGCGATTTCCTGAATACGTCGCGCGAGGGTTTTCGTATTGCCCACGACGTGAGTGTTTATTCCCTGATTGCGGTCACCCGCGCTGCCGCGCCGCTGATGACCAACGGCGGCAGCGTCATCACGCTGACTTACTTCGGAGCAGAAAAAGTTGTGCCCGGATATAACGTCATGGGCGTGGCCAAAGCCGCTCTGGAGGCTACCGTCCGATATCTGGCCAACAGCCTGGGCGAGAAGAAGATTCGTGTGAATGCCATCTCCGCTGGACCTATCAAGACGCTGGCGGCACGCGGCGTGGGCGATTTCACCACGATGATGAAAAACCACGCCGAGCATGCGCCACTCAAACGTAATGTGGAACCCAGAGAAGTGGGCGATACGGCGCTGTTTCTCTCTTCCGATCTTGGCTCGGGAATCACCGGCGAAACCATCTACGTGGATTGCGGCTACAACATCATGGGATTCTAGGTTCCATCCAGAGCGGAGTGAGGGATCACTATAGCTTTTGTAGCTTTCGAGGGCCGGCTGGATGTCACGCGCCAAAATTCTCACCATCTATGTCGTCCTGGATCTGCTCATAGTGGGCGGCGTGCTGTGGTGCGGGTTTCATCACCTGCCCGTGAGCAAATATTTCTTTCCGGCGGTTCTGCTTTTTGTGGCGAATGGTGCGTGGCTGGTGGTGATGACAGTGAGAAAAACGCCACCCAAACCCTAAAACCTTTGAAACGCAGAGGAACGGAGGAAGCAGAGGAAAATCTACTGCGGATTTGCGCGGAAAAACGCGGATAGAAAATTGCAGCATCTGACGCATAAGACAATTTGACAACTTTTGGTGTTCCCCGATGACTCAACTTTTTTTCTCCCCTTCGCTTCCCTCCGTTTACTCTGTTCCTCTGTGTTTCAAGGATTTTGGTTCTTGATGGTTATAACGCGATCATCTGCCCCCTTATGCTCAATCGCGATCTCCACATCGCGTTCTTTTGCGAACCTCTCAAACTTTTCTCCCCACTCGATGAGCAGAATGCTTCGCGGCGTCATTAAATCGTCCAGCGCCAGCGTATCGAGCTCCCGCTGAGTGTCGATGCGATAAAGATCAATGTGGTAAAGAGTGGCCTCGGGGCCGCGGTATTCGTGGATAAGCGTAAACGTCGGGCTGGTGACGTCTTCAGCTTTAGCCGCCTGGAAGCCTTCAGCAATGCCCTTGACCATGGTGGTCTTCCCTGCTCCCAGGTCGCCGCGCAAAAGCACGATGCTACCCGGCTTGAGTTCAGCGGCCAACCGGCGGCCAAGTTCGGTGGTCTCTTCAGCGGAGTGGGTTTGAAATGTCTTCATCGCTGGAGGTAAAGGAGTTCGTCGTCTAGAGATTTTCGAGCAATATCCAGAGCTTCGCCAATGCAATCAATGATGTTGGTGGCCACCATGGAACTTTCGCCATAAAGTTCGCGAGCCACATCGCCTGCGAGTCCATGCAGGTAAACTGCACACGCTGTAAACATAGTGAACATATAGAAGACGTTATCGCGCCCCATCTCCTCTAATTCCCTCTGCGCCTCAGTATCACCCTGATCACGACGCTGCATCAATTCCCGGGTTCGTTTTGCGCTTTCTGGAGAAGTCCGCACGCTAAAGCCGCTCTGCATTTGTGTTTGCGCAGCTGCAATGATGCCGGAGAGGACGTCGCCTGATCCGCCTTTAGCCATGCCGGGGTTGCCGGACATATTGATCCAAACCGTGCCGCTGGGCGATGCAATCACCGTCCGATGACCTTTTAAAACGACGATCGCCTGGTGTTGTTTGGCAACTTTGCGTGCCAGCGCAATCCGGTCTTGATGTCCTTCAGCAATAGGCCCACCTGTAAGACGCGCCATCTCGCCGGGATGCGGAGTAAGTATCAGCAATCCCTCACTGTGAAGTTTGTCCGGGCATTCAGCAAAAGCATTGAGGCCATCCGCATCTACCACGAGTCTTGTTTCCGCCAATTTAGGCAAGAGCTGGTGAACAAGTTCGTCTGTTTCCTTGTGCCGCGAGAGACCGGGGCCAAGCACAACGGCGTCTTTTTTCTGGAGAAGTTTCTCAATGCGCTCGAGAGCCGATAAAGCGAGGGTGCCATTTTCCGTTTCCGGCAGAGCTTCCGTCATAATCTCCGGCGCAAAGGATGCTACGGTCGGCTGAATTGATTTTGGACAAGCAATTGTCACCAGCCCGGCCCCCGAATGAAGAGCTGCCATTCCTGCCATGGCAGCAGCGCCAGCTTTGCCTAAGGAACCGCCAATGACCAAGATGTGACCGAAATCTCCTTTGTGAGCATCAGGTTCGCGACGGCCAAATAAAATGTTTAGATACTGGAGGACAGTAACTTCGAGGTTCAGTTGTTTGGTTTCCAAAAGCAAATCAGGTGGGGAACCGATGGAAGCAACAGCGATTGGGCCCTGCGTGACCTCACCAAATACGTGCACAGGCTTGGGAGCAGTAAAAGTGATGACTCCGTCCGATTGGGCCATCAATCCCTGGGCTTCGCCGGGAAGAAAGCTGTCAGTGTAAGCGCCCGATGGAATATCGACAGACAACACTGGTGACCTGCATGTATTGATAATTTCTACTGCTTTACGCGCAAGGCCCTCTATCGGCGGCTTGAACCCGGTTCCCAGAATCGCGTCAATGATGAGATCAGACTTGAGCGCTTGTTCGATCTCAGATTTGCTGAAATCTTTTTCTTCTGTAGTCCATAGAGCCGGGACAGGAAGCTTCTTGAACATCTCTGCCGCGTCGCCGCGCAAGTCTTCTGCCGACTTGGCGAGAACAATGACGGAAACTTTCTTTCCCGCTTCATGCAGCTTGCGCGCCGCCACAAAGCCGTCACCACCGTTATTGCCTTTGCCGCAGACGACGCAGACAGATTCGAAGTCGAAATGCTTCTGCGCGAATTCGGCCACGGCCATCCCCGCGTTTTCCATCAAGGTAAGCGACGGGATGCCGTACTTCTCAGTGGTGGCGCGGTCAATGGCGCGCATCTCTTCCGCGGTGACACTTTTCATACTCTGAAGAAGATTGTAGACGAACGCCGCCTGCCCGGAGTCGCGCCCACGGATGCAGAACGCACAGGAACCGTTACATGCTTGCTCGCTGCACGCGGCTGTGACTGCGTCCGTAACCGAAATAAATCACCATGCCGATGACCAGCCATACGGCCAGGCGAATCCAGGTAAGCGCGGTCAGATTACACATCAAATAAAACGAGATCACGATGCCCATGATAGGAACAAATGGCACCCATGGCGTTTTGAACGGACGCGCCAGGCCAGGATTGCGGCGGCGAATCACCCAAACGCCGGCGCAGACAATTACGAAAGCGAGCAGAGTGCCAATGTTCACCATCTCACCCAGCACATTGATGGGCAGTGACGCCGCCAGCACCGCAACGCAAAAACCGACAGTCAGGGTGGAAATCCATGGAGTCCGGAAGCGGGGATGGATCGCCTTGAATAGAGAAGGCAAAAGTCCATCACGCGACATGGAGAAGAAAACCCGTGACTGCCCCAGCAGCATAACAACAATCGTGCTGGTCAGACCCATCAGAGCGCCGATCTTTACCAGCAGGCTGCCCCAGGTATTTCCGGTGGCGTCAATCCCGATGGCCAGCGGGTCCGGGACATTCAGAGTCCTATAATTCACCAGGCCGGTGAGGACGCCCGCCGTCAGGATGTACAAAATGGTGCAGATGACCAGCGAACCGAGAATGCCAATCGGCATGTCCTTGGCCGGATTCTTGGCTTCCTGCGCCGCGGTGGAAACGGCATCGAATCCGATATAAGCAAAGAATATAATCGCGGCCCCATGGCTGATGCCCGCCCAGCCAAACTCGCCCCCGGTGCTGGGCGGAATAAATGGATGCCAGTTAGCTGCCGTCAGCTGAGGATGCTGGAGCAGGTAGCGCGCGCCGATCCCGATAAAGACCAGCAAGACCGCGACCTTGACGATGACGATTGCGCTATTGAAATTGGCCGATTCCTTAATACCGATTACCAGCACCAGCGTACAGAACACGATGGCAAGAAAGCCCAGCAGATTAAAAACGCCATGAGCGTGCTGCAGAGTGGCAGGATCTATCCCGAGCACCTTTAGCTTGGGCCCGATGCGGCCCAGGTTTTCCCAGTGATTGTTGTAATAAACAAATTCATCCCAATGAGTGCCGGCGATGGATGCCGGCAACGTAATGTGAAAATCGCCCAACAGGCTGATGAAGTAACCGCTCCATCCGGAAGCCACGGTAGCTGCGCCAAAGGCGTACTCCAGCACCAAGTCCCAGCCGATAATCCAGGCAAATATCTCACCCAGAGTGGCATAGCCATACGTATAAGCCGAACCGGCTACGGGAATCATGGACGCAAACTCGGCATAGCAGAGCCCAGCAAAAACGCAGCCCAGGCCAGCCAGAATAAAAGAGAGCACGATTGCCGGGCCTGCGTGCAAAGCAGTAGCTGTTCCCGTCAGCACAAAAATGCCGGTGCCGATGATGGCGCCGATGCCCAGGGTGATCAAATTGGTGGGACCCAGCGCACGGCGCAAGCTGTGCTCGCCAGTTTCATGGGCTTCTTCCAGGATGAATTTCAGTGGTTTGGTGGCAAGCAGATTGGCCATCATTCTCCCCTATTTCCAAATAGACGCATCTGAGCGCAAAAAGACTTGCCATTCTAAAATAAAACCCTCCGCCGCAGCGGAGGGTGGAAGAGAGAGACGCATTTATTTTGCGGCTTTGAGTGCCGTAGCCGGGCCTGCCTGTACTTTGCTGTGCTTGATTCCGTAAGTGAAGTAAACAACCATCCCAATTACAAGCCAGACGATCAGTCGCAGCCATGTATCAGCCGGCAGAGACCGCATTAACCAGAACGCGGCCAACATTCCTGCAATGGGCGTGAACGGCACCCACGGAGTTTTGAAAGGCCGCGGCATGTCAGGGCGCTTGCGGCGAAGGACCCAAACGCCGGCGCAGACAATCACAAAAGCCAGGAGCGTGCCGATACTTACCAGTTCGCCAAGGATGCCGATGGGAATCAGGGCGGCAAAAAACGCTACAAAGATTCCGACAATGATTGTGGATTTCCAGGGCGTACGGAATTTGGGATGAATTTCTCCGGCCCATTTCCATAACAATCCATCCCGCGACATGGAATAAAACACGCGCGATTGCCCCAGCAACATGACCAGCATCACCGTGCTCAAACCCGCAATGGCCCCGACGTTCACCAGCAAGCTCCCCCACCAGACGCCGGTGAGACCAATAGCCAATGAAACCGGAGCAGCCACATTGAGTTGCGAGTAATGCACAACACCGGTCAAGAGCAATGAAACAACGATATAAAGGACGGTGCAGACAGCCAAAGAGCCCAGTATCCCGATGGGCATATCCTTCTGCGGATTTTTTGCTTCCTGCGCCGCGGTGGAAACGGCGTCAAATCCAATGTAAGCAAAGAAAACCACGGCAGCTCCACGAGCGATCCCCGACCATCCGTAAATTCCATATTGGCCGCTGTTGGGAGGGATAAAGGGCGTCCAGTTAGCTTTGGCTTGCGCCATGTGGTGAGCTACGTAATTACCGGCAACGGCAATAAAGATGAGCACGGCTGCCAGCTTCACAAAAACAATGGCGGAGTTGAAATTAGCCGACTCCTTAATGCCAATTACCAGCACGGTTGTGACCATCAAGATGCCAAGGAACGCAACCAGATTGAATACGGCGGTGACGTGCGGCAAGGTGTGCCAGTCGATTCCAGAGTCCGTGAGAGTTTTCTGAACCGTAGCCAGAGGCATCCAGTTATTTTTATAAAGGACCATCTGGGTGCCCGGCACGTTGATCAATGTTGGCGGCAAATTGATCCCGAAGCCCTGCAGGAAAGCCACGATTGTGCCTGCCCATCCAGAAGCGACAGTGGCGGCGCCGAAAGCGTATTCCAGTATCAGGTCCCAGCCAATAATCCAGGCAAAGATTTCACCCAGGGTGGCGTACCCATAGGTATAGGCGGAGCCTGCGATGGGAATGAGCGCGGCAAATTCCGCATAGCACAAGCCGGCAAAAACGCAGCCCGTTCCCGCAAAAATATAAGAGAGTACGATAGCGGGACCGCCAAATTGGGCGGCTGCCGCTCCGGTCAAGACAAAAATTCCAGCGCCAATGATTGCGCCGATACCGAGCGTGATCAGATTGATCGGTCCCAGCGCGCGCTTTAGACTGTGCTCATTTTCTTCTTTGGATTCGGCGAGCAACACGTCCATCGGCTTCGTCGCCAATAAATTGGCCATGCAGAGTTTCTCCTTTTGTAGTTTCAGGCTTGTGCAGGCGCGGCGCTACGGCGCGACCACACAAAATATACCGGAATTCCCAGCAGGACGATGATCAAGCCCGGCCATGTGTATTGCGGTTTGTAGCGCAATAATACGACATCGATGAACAAAGCCATCACAATATAAATGGCCGGCAACACCGGATAGCCGATGGCGCTGTACGGCCTTTCAGCCTCTGGCTTGGTGCGCCGCAAAACGAATAGGCCGGTGATCGTCAAGATATAAAAAACCAGAACGGCAAAAATCACGTAGTTGAGCAGATCATTGTATGTGCCGGAGAGACACAGCACGCAGGTCCATACGCCTTGCACGATCAGCGCATTTTTCGGCGTCAGATATTTGGGATGGAGCTTGCCGGTGGACTTGAAAAACAATCCGTCTTTGGCCATGGCGTAATAGACGCGCGCTCCGCTAAGGATCAATCCGTTGCAGCAGCCGAAAGTGGAAATCAAAATGGCGATGGCCATAAGACCCGCGCCGCTGCTGCCAAACATTTGTTGCAGCACGGCGGTACCTACGCGATCAGAAGCAGCGTACTTGATGCCCCGTGAAACCACGTCTGCGCCAGCCGGATTTCCATCGAATGGCAGATGTCCCAAGTAGATAAAGTTGGCCGCAATGTAGAGCAGGATCACCACGCCGGTGCCGATCGCCAGTGAGAGCGGCAAATTGCGCTTGGGATCTTTCACCTCGCCGGCGGTAAAGGTCACGTTATTCCATGCGTCGGCTGAAAACAGAGAGCCTACCTGCGCCACGGCAAGGATCGTAAGCACGCCGACAAACGGTCCCAGCAGATTGCCGGCGGAATCTGCGCCGCCAGCCGAATGCGGCAGGTTCAATCGCCAGAAGTTGCTGAAGTTGGCCGCAACGGCCTGCGCATTGCGTGCAACAAAGATTCCTGCCAGCACCAGCGCCGCAAGCGCTGAAACTTTAGCAATGGTAAAAACGTTCTGCACCGCAGCCCCGGTCTTGATGCCAAAAACATTGAGCCAGGTAAGAAAAACAACAATGATGATTCCGGCCAGGTTCTGCGTGTTCAAGCCCATGTCCATGCCGCCAAGAGCAATGCCAAACGGCTGCGCAACGCCAACATGGAACGGCCCGACTAGCCAGTGAGTCGCAGCAACCGAGGGGAAAAAGTGTCCAAGAAATTTTCCGAAGGCCACGCCCACCGCTGCCACCGTCCCGGTCTGGATGACGAGGAACAAAGTCCATCCATAGAGAAAGCCCCAGAGCGAGCCCAGCGATTCACGCAGGTAGACATATTGTCCGCCAGCGCGGGGCATCATGGCGGCAAGCTCGCCATAAGAGAGCGCGCCAACAATCGTCATAAAGCCGGTGACCAGCCATGCGCCAATCAGCAGCGCGGGTGAGTTGACCTCACGGCCAATCTCCGCCGACACAATAAAGATGCCGGAGCCGATCATTGACCCCATTACCAGGGTGGTGGCGCTGGTGAGGCCCAGCCCTTTTACTAATTCAGGCGCGCCCGATGCGGCCTGAGGCGGCGTGGTGCGAACTTCCGCGGATGAAGGCATAGTGTTCCCTATGTTTTACCCCAAAACGCGCAGAAATCCGCAACTGCTTTTGCCGGGGACTCAAGAAGGTCAGAAATCACGGCCACCGCGTCCGCGCCCGCGGCTTTTACCTGAGAACAATTCTGCCGGGTGATGCCGCCGATGGCCACTAAGTGCTTTTTCGTAACCCTTCGCGCCTGCCTCACACCTTCCAGCCCAATCACCGGATCAGGATTCGCTTTTGATCCAGTGGCAAACACCGGGCCAATGGCAATGTAGTCGATAGGGAGCTTGTCGGCTTCGATGACCTGGGCGAGGTTGTGGGTGGAAAAACCGATAAGAAGTTTCTGGCCTGTGTGGACTTTTTCACCCACCCTTTCGCGGTTGATTTTGGAAAATTGAAATGAACTTGCTGCGAAAGGATGGGGCACCCTGCCACCCACCCTTTCGCTTTGGGTGTCAGGAGATTGAGGCGGCTTCGCTGCGAAAGGATGGGGCACCCGCTGTGTGGGAGTTCCAGACG
>JBARNL010000166.1:0-5201 GCA_049802955.1 Candidatus Angelobacter sp. | reverse complement strand
GCTCGCGATATTTGCTGATGAAGCTCCGAAATGACATAGCTGATTTGGGCCTGTAGTTGGTGTCGTTGATTTGTGAGAGGATCTCTGACAATTTCCTGAGGGCCGTTCTCTTAGTTGGCAGATCCTCCTGAAGCCCGATTTTCACGCTTTTTCTTTTTCCGCGTGATCTTACCGTCTTCCTGGATTGAATCTGACCAGTAGAACCCTTCCCACCAGGGTTGCTTACGATCTTCCCGCAAACGGACGTATCCGTTTTGGAAACGCCTGCGAGTCATACGTTTGAGTACCTTTCCGTTGACTCGTGCGATTCCGCCGGTATTGGAGAGAGTAGCACTCGAGCCATTGCCTTGGCGAGTTTCGAGGTGCAGGCGCACCTTTTCCAGCTCGAAGCGTTTGCTGCGGCCGATGGAAAGATGTGGAAGTGGATCCGGACAGCCGGGAGCCGTCCGCTTATAAATCCAGTTTGTCGAAATGTTGAGAGCGGTCGCCAGTTGCTTGACGCTCAAGCTCCGGGATTCGCTGCTGGTGTTTGGGCCCATGGTCACCTGGGCACGGCGAGGATTTTGAACGTCTTGCTGTTCAGCGCCGTGCTAAGGGCCTGGTCAGGGCTGAAATTGAGTTCATCAGAGACACTCCTCCTTTCGTTTCCACATTGGCACGGCTGGTTCTGTCTACCAAAGCGATGTGCGAACAAATTTTTTAGCGCACCCAAAAACAATTTTCAGGAGCCTAGGCCGATGCGACGTGTTTGAAGCCGTTGTAAGCCTTTCCACACGGGTTCAGGACACTCTCTGGATCGGGCTCGGTCCGGGGGATTTGGTCAGATTTTTAAAACGGGTTAGGCAGGCAGACTGTCGCTTACTTCATCCGCCTAAGGGAATTCGCGAGTTTCCTAAGAACCGCCGCCTCTTGTCGGGTCCGAGCGGCTTGGGCCGCCGACCGCATCCAGAGGAAGGTATCAGCCAGCTTCTTGGCATCAGGACCCAGGACGCCCTTGTGCTGACTCGGACTAGAGGCTCGCAACGTTGCTGCCGTCCTCAGATAATTTGCGACACTCGACTTGGTTTCGCCCATCACCAGCCCAAGAGTGGCTATGCGCAAAACCGCGTCTAGCTCCTGATTCGCGCTTGGCGGTGACTGAAACAGCTCGCGCCAAGAGTTGTTAAGGAAGCGTTCTCCTTTAGACGTCGTGGCATACTCGGTGCGATTACGAGGGCCCTCTGCTCCTTTGCGGACGAGTCCCGCAGCTTCCAATCGCGCCAAAGCAGGTATGCTTGCTCCCGGCGAAACATTGGCCGTCGTCATCAGGTCATACGGAGTTGAAACTCCGTCGTTGACCAGTGCAAGAATGAAAAGTTCGAGGTCCTTCCGCGAACGCTTATCATCCTGCGGGTTAGGTCTTTTGGCCATCCGGCTCCGAGTATATGCGACACGGTCACCTTTCAACAGTATGGAGTTTGACGCTCCAGCTTCTGCCGAACTATCGCCAATGCTCGGTCGCGAACGTCTTTATCTGGCTCCACAATGACAATCCACCGGAACAGCCATTCCTTCGCGTATTCGATCAGCGCGAACAATTCAGTCAGGTGATCTGCCGTTGGCTTCGCGCTTTCAATGGTTGCATCGATCTTTGAGTTGGGGATGCAGATTCTCCTTGGGGCTTGGAATTCCCATGACCATCGGTCAACCCCCCGGACCACGTGGAGCTTGTCAACTTCGATCATCGAAAATTTACCCAGCCAGCGATCAATCAGTTTCGCCAACCGCTTTGTGAGAAACCGAGACTCACGCTCAGCGGCTTCCTGTTTTGCCCGTGCAGTCGCTGCCTTCCGTCGCTTCTGGTTACGAAGTAGAGGCTGCACGGGCGCTCCTGATTTGACTGCTTGTACTTCTTCTTTCGAGAGCAGCAAAGTTAGCCTGTCTCGCCGGACCGTACCTTCGTCTACCCCAAGTTGTTTTGCAATCTGACGGTTCGATTTTCCGGCGATGACTCCGATTTGTACGCGAAACAGGCGGTTCGCCCTGCTCATTGGGTTCTCGCGTTGTCTCTTATGTCGCTTACTCACTTCTTTTTGAGCGACAATGACGTTCTGTTGCATGAGGGATTCTCCTTAGGAAAATTTTTCGAAGTGAATAGATCAGTGCGCCATGCGACGCAGAACGTACTCTGCAAACCACCAATTGGCGATGGCAGGATTGCGTCTGAGCAAAGGGATCGTCCAGGGCGTGCGAAGGCGTCGAACGTTCTTGAGCGCGTCGCGAACCAGCTTGCGAAGCAGTGGAGCTGGTGGAATGGAGCATTGCTGGGCGTTCAGTTCGGCAGTGGTCACTCGGACCATCTCATTAATCATGAGTCGCCGCATTCGGTAAACCGGTCAGGACGCCCGATCAGACATGGGCAAGTGAGGAGATTCAACCGCAGCCATATCAGGAATTGTCGCCAACTAGAGGCAAGACTGCGGAAGGCGTTTTGTCCTTCTGTCTTTATTATTTGTCTCTTTAGTCTTTTCCGCAGTGCCTCAAGTTGCCGGAGAAGGCGGATGGCTGTCGTTTGAATGCCTTCCCTCCATGCCGCCACATGTCCGTGCCGTATCTGCCGAAGAGTAGTACGGACGGCCAGCATGGCAGCAGAAACAGTCACGTAATCGAGTCCAGCCCGAAGCGTCTTGCTGCGACCGAACTGCAGCTCCTTCCACAGATCAAGTATGGCTTGCATGAAAGCATCGTTACGCAGTCCGCGGCGGCGAAAAAATCTTGCGGTCAACAAGTCCGGGTGGGCATCCGGTGATCGCCCGGTATGAATCAGGTTCAAATGGTTCAAGATTAGAGGTCTGAAGCCGACGTACAGCAGGTCGACTTGCATAGCATCGAAACAAGTTAGTGTACAGGTCATAATCCGGGCATAAATTCACCTCTCAATTCTGGATAGTATGGAGCGCTCCGTGCGAAACCGCAGTTTGTCTCAAAAGCATGACGCGTTCATCTAAACCGAGGGTATGGCCTACCCTGAGATGAGCCAAAGCTACAACTGAAAATTTTTCTGTCAAATTCCGTCCCTTGTTTCCAATTTCACATACATTTCCTCCGAACCATCTTTATTTCCAAGCAGATAGCTGAATTAGGGGTAGTTGAAGTGGCAGTGGAAAGAAGAAGGGGCGAGAGAGCGGGGAGGAGGTTGGGACTAGGTTTTTCAGAGATCTTGAGTGCGGAAACCAGTCGGCCCCAGGAACAGTAGGATGCCGGCGGGACGGCCGGGCGGGTTGAAGCCGGCCATGAAGGTCTGCACCATCCAGCTCACGCGTTCAATGGCCTCGTCCTGGCCAACGACGCGTTCACGCAAGCGGCGTTCGAAATCGACGGCGTCTGGACAACGCAGGCTTGAATCGAGCTCAACCTGGGGGATGGTGCTCATGGGGTCCCTTTACTACTGTTCTTGATACTTTTCTGGATTACGCCGCATGTCTTTTATCAGCGCTTCTTGTTGGTCGATGTCCGCTTCAACACGGATATTGGATCGAGATCGGTGAGAGCGGGCCATACGCTCATTGCGCTCCGGCGATTTTCTCCTTGGAGCTTTGGCAGAAGTGAGGCAACGGAGTAATTTGGACTTGCAACATATCTTAGATATGTTGTACTCTGTCTTTCCTTTGACTCGGTTGCCACGGCATCTGCCCGAGCGCCCGGCTCGCGAAGGAAGCGCCAGAGTTAATTCTGGAGCCCCCTTCGCGGGCTTCCACCATGAATAAGGAGTCACCCTTGAAGAAGAATCACCCTGCCAGCCCGTCCTCTCGTCGGACCCGGCTGACCGCTGAACAGAAACAAGAGATTCGTGAGCATCGCAACTGCCTGCTCCAGAAGTGGGGAGCGGGACTGGATTCACCTTCCATCGATTGGGAGCAGTTGTTTGACGTCCATTGGGAACTTGAACTGCTGGAACGCCGCTATCCGTGGCTGAAGAAGGCGGTGGCCTGATGAGACAGTCATTGTTTGCCGGCCGCCGGCTGCGCGCGTCGTACCGTAATGTTCCCATGGACGCCATCCTGGCCCTGGTCGAAGGTGTAGATGAGCCCGATGATGCTTATTCCGATTCCTACTGTCTGCATCGACCGCTGCGCCGCTTGCGGAATAACGAAGAGGAGCAGTGAATGCGGGCTGCCATGTATACGCGTGTTTCGACCTTAGACCAGAACCCGCAGAGCCAGCTGCTGGATCTGCAGCAGTTGGCCTCACAGCGGGGTTTTGAGGTGGTGAAGGTCTACACCGACCACGGCATCAGCGGAACTCGAGCGCGCCGGCCTGGCCTGGACCAGATGCTGGATGATGCTCGGAGAGCCCGCTTCGACGTTCTGCTCGTCTGGAGTTGTGACCGCATAGCGCGCTCGACCAGGCACCTGCTCGACGTCCTGGACGAACTCACCCGGTTACAAATCCAGTTTGTCTCTTTCCGTGAAGCGCTGGACACCAGCGGCGCTCTGGGCCGCGCCATCACCGTGATCATCGGCGCCATCGCTGAACTGGAACGCTCGTTGATCGTAGAGCGAGTTCGTGCCGGCATGCGCCGCGCTCGCCTTGAAGGCCGGCACATCGGACGCAAGCCTCTCGAACTGGACAGCACTGCCATCATCGGCGATCGTGCCCGCGGCCTCAGCCTGCGGCAGATCGCCAAGGCCCACCAGATCTCAACCGCAACCGTGCGCCGCGTCCTGAGCGCACAACAGCCCGGCGTCACGATCGATGCCAGAGTAACCAGGAGGTCCGCTTGAAGTACGACCGCATTCCCCACCGCCGCGTGCGCATGAGCAAAGAGATGATCCAGATGCTGGAAGAGCAGAAGCAGCGTTTTCGGCAGAAGTTTGGTCGGGACCCGCGACCCGAAGATCCCGTGATATGGGATGAGAACGCGACTGAGCCCACGCCAACATCCGAGGACGACATTCACCAGACGATCCTGTCAGCGCTGATCAAAGCCAATTCGCCGCCAGAGTTCGTTTACGCGTTCGACAAAACCGGTCGCCTGGTCACCGAGAGCAACATGCACCTGCTTACCCCGCAGGAATACCAGGAGTGGGTTGACGCTGTCGAAGAGTACCGCCGACTCAATTAACCGCGTGACAAAAGGGGCGCCGCAAGCGCCCCTTTAAGTCCTTCCGCTGCAACACCAAATCTAATCGAAATCAGCGTGTGAAAAGCTGTGGCTTATG
>JBARNL010000165.1:0-1604 GCA_049802955.1 Candidatus Angelobacter sp. | reverse complement strand
TTACAAGCATGTTATCGAGCCGGATGTCATTTATCGCTACGTATCCGGCATCCGCAATTTTGCCGACATCATCCGCATCGATGAAGGCGCAACCCTAACCAACACCAACGAACTTCAATACGGTCTCACCCAGCGCTTATGGGTCAAGCAAGGCGACGATCAGCCCACCCAACTCGTTTCCTGGCGCGTCTCCCAGAAACATTTTTTCGATCCGGACTTTGGCGGAGCCTTGGTCCCCGGCACGCGAAATGTTTTTGAAACCTTCGAAGAGGTCTCCCCCTTCGCCTTCGCCGATGGCCTCCGCACCTGGTCGCCGGTCGTCAGCGATGTCCAGGTAACGCCCGGCGGCCCTTACGATTTCGAGCAAATTTTGGAATACGACACGCAACGCGGGCGGCTCACCGCAATCGGCAACCTTGCCAAGGTCAGACCTTACAAACAACTATTCCTGACGCTCGCGGATTTCCGTCTGAAGTCCGATCCCACCATCCTGCAGCCCACCTCCAATCAAATTCGCGCGCTGGTCGGCTACGGCGAGCTAAACCGCAAAGGTTTTAATTTCACCAGTGGAATCAGCTACGACTTCACCAACAGCGCGCTGCAAAATCAACTCGTCGAAGTCAGTTACAACGGCGGATGCTGCGGAATCGCCCTCGAATACCGGCGCATCGCTCTCGGCCAGATCCGCACCGACAACCGCTTTTCCGCATCGTTTATCATCGCCAATATCGGCACCTTCGGAAATTTGCGCCATCAGGAAAAAATCTTTTAGTTATGCCCCGCGCCAATACTGTCGTCGCAAACGATGCCGGCCTGCCCTTCACCGGCATCGACGAAGTCGGCAAACTCTTTCGCAAAAGAAAGCTGTCGCCCGTCGAACTAACCAAACTGATGCTCGCTCGCATCGAGCAACTCAATCCGCGCCTCAATTGCTATCTCACCGTAACCTCGGAATTGGCTCTCGCCCAGGCCAAACAAGCCGAACGCGAACTATCCGCCCCTCGCGGCCGCGGCACTGCGAAAGATCGCGGGCCTCTGCACGGCATCCCCATTTCGCTGAAAGACAATATTTGTACCGTGGGTATTCGCACCACCGCCGGGTCGAAAATTCTCCACGATTTTATTCCTCGGCAAAATGCAACCGTCGCCGCTCAGCTCTTCCAAGCCGGGGCCATTCTCCTCGGTAAAACCAATCTTCACGAATTTGCTTACGGCGTCACCTCCAACAATCCGCATTACTGCCCCGTTCGCAATCCCTGGGATGTACAGCGCATTCCCGGCGGCTCCAGCGGAGGTTCAGCCGCCGCCGTCGCCGCCGGTCTCTGCTACGCCACCATTGGCACCGACACCGGCGGATCGATCCGCATTCCCTCCGCGCTCTGCGGAATCGTCGGATTGAAACCCGGCCTGGCCCGCGTTTCCGCCGATGGCGTGATCCCGTTGTCCCCTTTGCTCGATTTCGTCGGCCCCATGGCCCGCACCGTTCGCGACACCGAAATTTTGCTGGCTGCGATTTTGCAAACCTCCTCCGGCGCGAAAAATTCCGTCCGCCCGCGCCCGCCCCTCACCAAACCCGGCAAATTCACCCTCGCCTTGCCCGACGC
>JBARNL010000164.1:0-1562 GCA_049802955.1 Candidatus Angelobacter sp. | reverse complement strand
AGGAGTCAATTCAATGAAACTGTCGAGGATAACTTCATTTGCAAGCTTGTTCCTCGCAGTGATACTGTCTGCGCCTGCTTTTGCATCATCGGACGCACACTCTGCGCTGCCTGGAACTCTCAATTATGTTGAAGGTCAGGCCAACATCGGATCGGACACTCTGAATGCCCAATCCATAGGTTCCGCAACTCTGGAACCGGGCCAGACTCTTGATACCGGCAACGGCAAAGCGGAAATCCTGCTTACACCCGGAGTGTTCCTGCGCGTGGACAATAACAGCGCGGTCAAAATGATTTCGCCCGGCCTCACCCGGACTGAAGTCCAACTGGACCAGGGACACGCCATGATCGAGGTGGCGGAGATCCACGATCAAAACCATCTGCTCGTGCGAGAAGATGGCATCAATACGCAACTCTTAAAAAAAGGGCTTTATGAATTTGATGCCGACAGGCAGGAAGTACTGGTATTTGACGGCAAGGCCCAGGTGCAGGATGGCGATCAAACGGTATCAGTCAAGAGTGGGAAGAAGGTTGATCTGAACGATACAGGCAAGCTGAAAGCGCATGGCTTCAACAAAGACGATTACAAGCAGAGCGATCTCTACCAGTGGAGCAGCCTGCGTTCTTCTTACCTGGCGGAAGCCAACGTGGACGCCGCCCGCGTTTACGTGACAGACGGCTACTACGGCCCTGGCTGGATTGGCAGCGGCTGGTACTGGGCTCCCGGCTTTGGCGGATACACGTTCATACCGGGAAATGGAATCCTCTATAGCCCGTTCGGCTGGGGATTCTATTCGCCTCTCGTGGTTTATCGCGCGCCGGTGTTTTACCGCGGATTTGGCCGCGGATATTACGGCTACAATCATCCGCGCTTCGTTGGCTCGCCTGTCATTCATGGCGCGCCGGTCGCGCACACTGCGCCCGCGTTCCACGGTACCCCCGCATCTCATGCCGGCTTCGCCCATTCTGGCGGACTGGCTCATGGCGGCGGTGGTGGTCACATGATGAGCAATCACCGGTAAACCGAAAATCCGTTTTTATCGGGACGCGCGTAGTGTCTCGTTTTTCGTCCTTTTCGCCTTGAAATAATTTCTTTGGGTACTACGGTGATCGGGTCATAAACAGGTGGTCACGCGGGTGTAGTCTGGAAACACCTACCATGACTGCTTCCAGACGCAAATTCCGTATCCTGCTGGTTGACGGCAATAGCACCGTGCAGCATTTGCGAGCCCTGATGCTGCGGATGCGAGGCTATAACGTTGATACCGCCGTTGATCTTGACGCGGCCCGCACGGTGATTTCCGCGGGGCCGCAATACGACCTCCTCATCGTCGACGTTGGACACTTTGCCGCCCCTGGTCTGGAATTTTGCGAGGAGATCAAGCAGAGGCATCCCCACCAGAAAGTACTGATGCAGGTGGATGGCCACAGTTATCTCGGTCGCGAGAGCTGTCCGGACAAAGTGGTTTCAAAACAGGAAGGCCCGCACAATTTTGTGGAAGAAGTAGAAAGACTGCTGCCTGCGTCCTAGCTGCGATGTTTAGTTTTAGGCGGCTAATTTTC
>JBARNL010000163.1:0-1869 GCA_049802955.1 Candidatus Angelobacter sp. | reverse complement strand
AAATACAGGCTGGCGCTCTCTTTTATTCACAAGCTGATTACCAGCTGTAATGCGCCGTATAGGTCAGCACTTTTTCGCCATCGGCTGGCACCTTCACGCGAAACTCAACGGTCTTGCTGTCCAGTTTGTTGAATGGATCGGAATTTTTGGAGATGTCCCAGTTGTTCCAGCGGTAGAGGTGCTCCACCACGCGAACTTCCATTGGTTCTTTCTTGTGGTTGCGCAGCTTGATCTCAAAACTTTCATCCAGCCAATGCTGGTTACGCTCAAAGTGGTAGCTGGTGCGCTTGCGCTCGCCCACAGCGTCAAAAACGTTGCCAGTGTAAAGGCGGATAGTCTCGTCGCTGGGCGTGTGGTCAATCAGGTTCTCACCGGTGAATTCCATCTGGCCGTCAGTATCGCGACGATAAAAGCGTACGCGGCCTTTGGGCAAAGGCATTCCGAGGTGGTTTTCCTTGCTGTTCTTGAATTCCACCATGGCCCAGATCTTCGGGTTCGATTCGATACCAAAGCTCTCCATGTCGCGGAGGTTTTCCATGGGATAGCCGCGATAGTTCTGGTCAATCTTCACCCCGTCATAAACATAAATACGCTGCGAGGGGATTTCTGAAGCCCTTACGAACTCCACCTGCTTCGTTTCTCGGTCATAGAGTGTAGTAGGGCGCGCAAGAGTGTACAGATGATATTCATCAAAGTTGCGCTCGGTGACGGCAGGCGCCAAAGCATCGTTTTTAGCCGCCATGCCGATTGATTCGGAAACTCCTCCAGCTATCCCCGGCTGAAGCTTGTTGACGTCGCCTGCCATGAGCTTGATGTGGGCATTGGAAAATGTTTTGCCGGTCTGGTTGTCCAGCGTCACCCAGCCAACGATATCCAGCAGGTTGCCGCTGACAGGAGCGACAACGTTGTAGTCGGCGTGCCAGCTCATGCCGCCGGTGACATAGCTGAACTCGGCGTTGGTGTTGCCGGGACGGTCGCTCTGCAATAGCCATGAGAGCGTGGGTTTCAAGATCGTGTCGCTGCTTAATGCGGGAAAGATGGGCGGTCCGGGAAGGCCAAACTGTAATTTGCCGTCAATCTCAATGATCGGTTCGCTGTTAGTAGCGGCGTAAGCCTGCTGCGCCTGATAATACTGCTGGTCATATGTGCTGTATGCCTGGGAATGCGGCGTGTATCCGCTGCGAATGATCTTTCCCGGGATCAACTTGCGATTGCCGTCTTTGTCTAGCACCAGAAAATCAATGGTCTTCCCTTCATACAGATCCAGCAGCCGGCCTTGCGATGCCACGTCACTGCGGTAGTTTTGCTCCAGGATGCGCAGATCACGGCCGCTCTTGAGGTCGCGCAGGATGACCGAATCCGGCTCCAGATGGGCCGTGATGTCGGTGATTTCAACCTGGTTTGCGCCGCTTTTCAACTCCAGCGGAAGCGTCTGCCGCACCACGGCAAACGACTGGTTATAGATGGTCAGGGCCGCAGCGTCATCATGAGCGGCGCTGGGAATGCTATCAGGGTTTTGAGATTTTTGGGTCAGGCCGGTAGCGGCGCTGGCCAGCAGAAACAGAAAAAACAGATATACCCGCATAGGTGCACGTCCTTTATGGGTGAATCATGGGCGGCCGAATCGGGGGATGGAAAAGAGATTCTATGCCAAGTAGAGGAACGCACCGGGGCAGTTTTCTTGCAGGAAAAACTTGGGTAATAACGGAACCTGCAGATGGTTTGTTTTTGACTTTGTTCTGAAAGGGCGGTAGTGGTCCAGTTTGGATTTAATAATGCAGCTTTATCAGGACCTCAACCACAAGGTCCTCGGTCCTACTCGCAAGCTGAAGAAAGCGCTTGCTCGCTTACGGACCTCAGGATGACCAA
>JBARNL010000162.1:0-5936 GCA_049802955.1 Candidatus Angelobacter sp. | reverse complement strand
GGCCAAAACAACTTTTGAGTAGACATTATTCATGGGAGGCGCGGAGGCACGGAAAAACCCAGCAAGATTTACCACTGATCAACACAGATGACGAAGACAAGCCTCTAGCTCTTAGCCGTTAGCTTTTAGCCGGCAAAACCCAAGACCTTACCGCGGATCAACGCGGATGACGAAGACAAGCTCTAGCTCTTAGCCCTTAACCAGAAAAACCAAACCTTACCAAGGATCAATACTGATGACACGGATCCGGGAAAAAAAAATTCAGATCAGTGTCATTGGTGTTAATCAGCGGTAAGAAGTTCTGACTTTCTCCATGCCTCTGTCGCGTCTCTGTGGTGGGTTTTTGTTTTTGCCATTTTTCCGATCCGCCGCTCCCCGGCCTAAATCCACCGCCTTCACTGGTTGAAAACCACCATCGCGCCTGGCTACGTATCTTATACTTCCGCTAAAGAGCCTTGAATCATGCACATACCTCACCGTCAGATTGGCATGGAAGTTGCAATTACCTTGTCAACGGTTGAAGTCAGTAGCTTTACAAGAGGGAAGTTTTCGGATCGGGCGCGACGACGCGCCCGGTTTAGATCTTTCACTCGCGGCGTAAAGACCGCGAGTTCAGGATGGATCAAATAAGGGAGTTTCAGGGTGATGAAAACGGTGAGACGTTTAGCAATCATATTATTCGCGGTGACGGGATTAACGGCGGGCGCTTGGGCGCAGGCGTATCCGCCTGGGCCGAATGGGGAGACATCGTCGAGCGAGGAAGCAGCGCAGGCGAGTGACGGCCAAGGACCAGCGCTGGCACAGGATTATCCCCAAGGCCCCAATGGGGAATCAACTCCCAGCCTTGGAGGGACGACGCCCCGGAGCGAAGGGCCGGCGCCGTCAGTGGCCAGAATTAGTTTGATTCATGGAGATGTGTCCACGCAGCGCGGTGATAGCGGGGATTGGGGCAGCACGTCAATTAACGCGCCGGTGGTGCGCGGTGACCAGGTGGCCACCGGCCAGGATGCGCGCACGGAAATCCAGCTTGATTACGCTAATATTCTCAGGCTGGCGGCGCATAGCCAGGCCAAAATTGCTGACCTGACGCCCAAGCGCATTCAAGTGCAGGTGGGGCAGGGATATGCCAGTTACACCATGCTGAAAGGCAGCGAGGCGGATGTGGAAATCGATTCGCCGAATGTGGCGGTGCGTCCGCTCAGGCCAGGAAGGTACCGCGTGCAGGTGAATTCCGACTCCGAGACAGATGTGATCGTGCGGGAAGGCGAAGCCGAAATTACCACGCCTCAGGGGAGCACTCGGGTGCGGGAAGGCGAGATGATTAGTGTCCGGGGCACCGATCAGCCGGAATATAAGATTAGCAGTGCCCCCAGCAGAGACGATTGGGATATCTGGAATAGCGAGCGTGACCATGTGGTGCGCGACTCGCAGAGCGTGGGCCACACTAACCGCTATTACACCGGCGTGAATGATCTTGATAGCTATGGGCGGTGGGTTTACGTCCCAGGTTATGGGAATGTCTGGCAGCCTTATCAGGAAGCGACCTGGGCACCATATCAGACGGGAAGATGGGTCTGGGAGCCCTACTATGGCTGGACTTGGGTATCGTATGAGCCGTGGGGCTGGGCGCCATATCACTATGGGCGGTGGTTTTATTACGGAAATAACTGGTGCTGGTGGCCTGGACCGGTGTATGTGGGTTATCGTCCGCTGTGGTCTCCGGCATTCGTCTTCTTTGTCGGCTTCGGACATCGCGCCGGCTTCGGCTTTGGCTCCATCGGATGGTTCCCCGTTGGCCCGCATGATCCGTTTTATCCCTGGTACGGACGCGGCTTCAATCGCGTAAATGTTGTCAATATTACGAATATTACTGTCATCAATAACTTCCACGGCCGTGGCGGCTTTATTGCTCCGCTCGCTGTGCGCGGACGTCAACCGTATTTCTCCAACGCGCATCTGGCGTTGACCAACCCGCGCGTGCGTGGCTCGATTACCAGCGTCTCAGCGGAAAACTTTGGACGCGGCGGCCATGAAGGCTGGCGTCATGGCGTGGAAGAGCATGAGCTGCGCACTTCCAGCGTGATGACCGGGAACGTTCCGGTTGTTCCCTCGCGTGAGAGCCTGCATGCCGGCAACGGCAACGCCGGCGCGCCCGCAGGAATACAGACGCGCAACAGTGATCGCTTCTTTACCAAACACGCTCCTCCGTCCGGACCAGAGTCGTTCCATGACCAGATGCAGCGCGTTGTAGGACCGCAAGCTCCCGGCGCAAGCCACGGCAATTCCAGCAGCGGCGTAAGCGCGCGGACTGGCAACACGGAAGTTCCGAGATCAGCCGGCGCTACCGCTGGCTCCGCAAGCAACAACTCGGCACAGGACCATTCGCGTGGCGGCTGGAATAAATTTGGCTCGCCCACCATTCACTCCGATGCCGGTAATGGCCGCTCAGAGTCGTCGGGAAATCCGAGAAGCTCTTCCGGCGGAATAAATAGTCATCCGATAAACGACCGTCAAAATAACGACCGTCAAAACAACGACCGGCAAATTAACAATCGTCAGATGAACGATCACCAGATTAATTCTGGAAGCTCGCAATCTTCTGATCGCTCCGCTGGCCAGACTTCGCACTCGGCGGAAAGCGGTGGCTGGCAGAAATTTCCATCCAGCGCTGACCGGGGGTCGGATGGCCGCGGCGCAGCCCAAGATCATAGCTCCGGCGTAGAACACGGTTCAGGTCCTGGAATTTCCGCCGCAGATCGGGTTGACCATACATCGCAAGGGGGCTCTGGCGGAAACATCCGGCCTCCGCTGGATCTGCACCGGCCAATTGTGACGCCAAGAGAACAGCCGGGCAGCCAACCACGTAATTCGGCGCCCGCGCAGCGGAACGAGCCTCGATACAATCCGCCTGCGCCACACAATGAATCTCGCGGTTCATACTCGGGCTCAGGCTCCGGATCGCGCAACAGCGGTGGCGGATACGCATCGCACGGCGGTGGCGGATACTCATCCCACAGCGGCGGTGGATACTCATCCCACAGCAGCAGCGGATCGTCATCTCATAGCGGCGGTGGCGGCTCATCTTCCCATGCCGGTGGCGGTGGCCATAGCGAGTCACACTCGGGCTCCAGCTCTCATCGCTAGCGTCAAGAGCATTGCCCGTCAGATTTGGTCGACGAAAACAGAATGAGCGACGGACAACCAACCGTCGCTCATTCTGCTTTTCAATGCCTTAAGGTTGCTAAACGCCAATCACCTTCACCAGTTCAGCCACAGAATCGGCGCTCTTCTGCAAGGCCGCTTGCTCATCTGCCGTCAGCTTGATTTCGATGATCTGCTCCAGGCCGTTTGAACCCAGTTTGCACGGTACGCCCACAAAAAGGCCCTTGATGCCATACTCGCCTTCAAGATGGACGGCGCAGGGCAGAATTTTTTTCTTGTCCTTAAGGATGGCTTCCACCATCTCTGTAGCCGCCGCCGAGGGCGCGTAATACGCGCTGCCGGTCTTCAAATATTTCACGATCTCTGCGCCGCCGTCGCGCGTGCGCTGGATGATGGCGTCGAGCCGGTCTTTGGGGATCAGTTCCGTGATCGGGATACCTGCAACTGTTGAGTATCGCGCCAGAGGGACCATGGTGTCACCGTGGCCGCCGAGCACGAATGCCGTCACGTTCTCCACACTTACGTTTAGTTCCTGTGCGATGAAGGTGCGGAAGCGCGATGAATCCAACACACCGGCCATCCCAATAACGCGATTGCGAGAAAACTTGCTCAGCTTGAATGCCGCCTGCGCCATAGCGTCCAGCGGATTGGATACCACTATCAGGATGCAGTTGGGCGAGTTGGCCACAACTTTGGCGATCACGTCCTGCATGATTTTGTAGTTGGTATTGAGCAGATCGTCGCGGCTCATGCCCGGCTTGCGGGCGATTCCGGCGGTGATCACTACAATGTCAGAGTTCGCGGTATCGGCATAATCGTTGGTTCCCAGAACGTAAGAGTCGCGTTTCTCAATGGGCATCGCTTCCAGCAGGTCAAGGCCTTTGCCCTGAGGCACGCCTTCAAGGACGTCAATCAAAACAACGTTGGCCAGCTCTTTTGAAGCCACCCAGTGAGCGCACGTTGCGCCCACGTTTCCTCCACCTACGATGGTTACTTTTTTGCGCATTCCTTTTCCTTCCTGAATTTTGCTGAAATCTAAACTGCCGTTTTCTTGCGCCGGTCAACCATATTTTCAACCATGTGCTTGGCAAACTCGCTGGTTTTTACCTTTGTTGAACCTGGCATCAGACGCTCAAAGTCATACGTCACGAATCTCTGCTGGATCGTTGCTTCCAGCGAAGTTTCAATCATGCGCGCCGCTTCCGACCATCCGAGGTAATCGAGCATCATTACTCCGGAAAGAATCACCGATCCGGGGTTGATCACGTCTTTGTCTGCATACTTAGGCGCAGTACCGTGCGTGGCTTCAAACACGGCGTGCTGGTCCCCCACGTTTGCTCCGGGCGCTATGCCAAGACCGCCGACCTGGGCCGCGCACGCATCGGAGATATAGTCGCCATTCAGGTTTGGCGTAGCCAAAATGTCATACTCGGCCGGCCGGATAATCACCTGCTGGAAAATCGAGTCAGCAATGCGGTCATTAACCATGATCTTCTTCTTCCACTCGCCATTGCCATGCGACTTGCCCAGCGAATCCAGTACCTGCTTTACTTCTCCCTCAACCTCTTCCCTGAAGCTTGCAGGCGCAAAGTCCATTCCGGGCTCAACCATCGCGGCGTTCTGTTCCACGCTCAGGTTAGGGTTCCTGTCTTTGTTGTCCAGAATCCAGCTTTCGCGCTCGGTCACGATCTGGTCACGGAACTCGTCGCGAGCGACTTCATAGCCCCACTCGCGGAAAGCGCCTTCAGTAAATTTCTGGATGTTGCCTTTGTGCACCAGCTTCACGGAACGCCGCTTGTTCTTTACCGCATGCTGGATGGCCATGCGCACAAGGCGCTTGGTGCCAAAAATGGAGATCGGTTTGATGCCGATGCCGGAATCTTCACGGATACGTTTCTTAGTACCGGCGAGCATGGTGTTATTCAGGTAGTCAATCAGCTTTTTTACTTCAGGAGTCCCCTGCTTCCATTCGATTCCGGCGTAAACGTCTTCAGTGTTCTCACGGAAAATGATTACGTTGAGCTGGTCAGGATGCTTCACCGGCGAAGGCACGCCGGAGTAATAACGCACGGGACGAATGCATGCGTAGAGATCCATGATCTGCCGCAATGCCACGTTCAGGGAACGAATGCCGCCGCCGATAGGAGTGGTGAGCGGGCCTTTGATGGAAACATGAAGATCACGCGCGGCGTCAACCGAGCCTTGCGGCAGCCAGTCTTTGAATTTGGTAAACGCCTTTTCTCCGGCAAAGATTTCATACCAGTGAATCTTGCGCTTGCCGCTGTAAGCCTTCTCAACAGCGCCATCAAATACGCGCTGCGACGCGGCCCAGATGTCGCGGCCAATGCCGTCGCCTTCAATGTAAGGAATGATTGGATTATCCGGAACCTGCATCTTGCCGCCGCTGTAAGTAATGGGGCTGCCCTCCTTCGGCAGCGGAACCCCGTTATAAGATGACGCCATGCTTCCTCCCCAAAATACATTCACAATGCAAACTTCTTACGTTACCATCGCAGCGGAGATGGCGCAAACGCTGTGACTCTGATCACAAGGGAATGGCGCTATCACACGGAATCGGAGCCAAATCTCACCAAGAGGCACGGAGAAATAACAGCAGATGCCTCCACTGGGAACTATAATCCGATCGATAATTTCGACTGAAAGTGAGCCAGACCTCATGCGCCTTCGATATGTGCACGCCTTGTTGTTCCTGTTGTGCTGCAGCATACCGCTGTTTTTGGCCACGCCAGCACGCGCTGCCGACAATCCTTACC
>JBARNL010000161.1:0-7203 GCA_049802955.1 Candidatus Angelobacter sp. | reverse complement strand
CTGTGGCTCAGGGAGCCAGCATCGATGCCACCACTTGATCCCGGCGTATTGGTAGTCAACAGCGAGTGTGATGATGCCTGTCCCACGTCGTCCGCGGCAGCATAACGCGCATCGCTTCCGAGACGCGGCGCGTTCTGCTCCTGCGCCAGGCTTGCGAACTGTTCTTTGAATGCCAGAATTCCTGCCCTTCCTATGTTTGGCTCAGGCGGCGTCGCATCGGCGGAAAAGCCCTTTGCCGGACCTGCTGGGAGGTCAGGTTTGCCAGGCCCTCTTGGCGCTTCCGAAGCCCTGGCCTTTGCTTCCCCAGTTGCCGCCTTTGCCGGAGGAGGCGGGACCGCAGTCGGCGTGACAGGAACCGCAGCTGGATGATAGAAGACGATATCGAGCTCTTTTTGCGTGCGGGACGCGCCGCTGCGAGTCAGAAATGTCGCCGCCACGAGCATCAGCAAGGCCAGCAGGATGGCATGGAGCACAATGCTCTCCACCATACTTCGGGCGGATGGAGCCCCGGATTCTCTTAATCTGCTGATTTCCATGGTTGTGTCCAAAGCAGCCACCTCAATTGGCCGTAATAAATTCGACCTTCAAATCATCGACGCCCGATTTCGCGAGATCTAGAATGCGCAGAACGCCCTCATAGTTCAAACGGTCGTCGGCAGCCAGAAACAGAACGCGCTTTTCCGGGGGGCGGCTGCCCAGGATGTCTCCCACGCGCGCGGGTAACTCGGTTGCAGCGATCTTTTGATCGCCCAGTATCACTCGACAATCCGTTGGAAGCCCCTCTGTTGCCGAGGGCTTGAGGATACCGCAGGTCGTGGCGGAGATGATCAGGATCAGCCGCGATTCCTGGGACTGCGTGGGAGCGGCGTTGTTCGAAGTCTTAGGAATATTAACGTCATAGCCCTGCATCAGTAACGGAACGACGACCATGAAGATGATCAGCAGCACAAGCACTACGTCGACCAGCGGCGTAATGTTAATCTCGGACTGCAGATTCGATCCCGAATCGCCTCTATTGAACTCCATAGCTTCAGTCTCCTTGCGTCCCTGCGTTGCGACCCTTGGCAATCAATCCCACGCCCCGGAATCCGGCCTGCTCCACCGCCTGCATGGCTTCGCGGACCTGACGGAAATTCAGCTTGGCGTCGCCCCGGATCACGACCTTGGGATCCGTTTCGGCGGCTACTGCGGCGTGGAGGGCATCGCCGAACTGCTCGGCTGCGACCTGCTTATCGTTAACCCACAGCTTGCCGGCTTCATCGATGGAGACCAGAATCCGGCCTCTTTCATCACCCTGCTGCTTCGGCTTCTCCGTTTTCGGCAAGCGGACCTCCGGCCCTTTCCGCATCTGCGGCGCCATCACCATGAAGATGATTAGCAGCACCAGCACCACGTCGACAAGGGGCGTGACGTTGATGGACGCCTGCATTTTGGCGCCTTCACCGAGCCGCATACGTTTTCTCCTTTGAGTCCACTGACATCTTGGCGACCCGATCAATCTGCGGCGCCTTAAAAAGTCGATTTACGAGCTGGGTTGAAGCTCGATTCATCTCGATGTGGAAATTTTCAATCCTGCCCGTGAAGTAGTTGAACGCGGCGACAGCCGGGATCGCCACGAAGATGCCCAGCGCCGTGGTGACCAGCGCTTCGGCGATGCCGCCCGAAACTACAGACATACCGCCGGACCCCGTAGCCGCGATGTTCCGAAAAGCGTTGATGATTCCAGCCACTGTACCGAAGAGTCCGACGAACGGGGCCGTGGAGCCGATCGTAGCCAGGAACCCGAGACCCTGTTTCAATTGGACCAGCGTCTCGGACATGGAGTCTCTGAGTGCGCTGGTGACTTGCTCGAGTGAAGCGGACTGGTCCCCTCCGGCCTCGCGTACGCCGTCGTACTCCAGGATGCCCGCCGAGACCACCTGCGCCACGTGGGACTTCTGATGTTGCTGCGCGGCTTCGATCAGTTCCTGGACCTCTCCCCCGTGGGTGAACTTCGCCAGCAAAGGCTTGAAAGTCTGCGTCTCGCTAGCGGCCGCACGGAAGCGGCGGTACTTGTCAACCATCACTGCCACCGAAAAGATGGACAGCAAGGCAAGGCAACACATCACGCCGGCCCCGAATAGGCCTACGTTTCTCAGCAACTCCGTAAAAGTCATGGCATTCTCCTATGCGCCGCAACCCCGGGCTGCACCGCATTCATTTTGGTCGGCGCGCCGCTGGGACGCTCCGTTTGCGACCTGATTTCGTAATGACTCAGCATCTGCATGAATACTTCTTGTTAATTGGTCGCCTCAACTCGTCGAGCACCTAGGTGCCGAAGGCGTTATCAAGCTGTGTGAGATGAGCAGCGGCTCTGCCAGAACCAGAGCGATCACAACGATGAATGCACCGCATATTTCATCTCCCATTACCCTACGCAGTTCCTGGGCGGAACTTTCTGACTTGGGAAGAGTATTGAGCAGACTGCTCCCGGCAACAACAGTACACGGGTTCTAAGGTGTTCTCTCGGCGGGTGCCAATACCTCCGTCAAGTTAGTAGGAAGGTTCCAATGGGTATCTCTAGCTTCGTCCAGATGGGCAATCGATGAACTGGTGTTTACGAATCTGCGATGGCCGAAGGTAACGCACTATCAAGAGCGCGCGGGGCGCGGCAGGTTGAGCGGCTTTTGTTGCGAAGTGCCAATGATATTGATAGACATCAATGCATCATTGGATAGGGAATGCCAGCCGGAACAGAGCTTTTCATGTCCGGCGACCGTTTCAGAAGGAAGCGCTGATGGGACTTGGCGAGCGGGAACAGATGCTCAAGAATTCTCTAAGGGTTCCTATGGGCAGATTCGCGGATCAGGATGGATTAGAGGGAGTAAAACAACCGCATTTCGAAAATTCGTCATCCCGAGCTCCCGTCAATGAGGGCGCGCCTTATTCAACGCCCGAATAGGGGCGAGGGACCTTTTGTTCTCTAACCATAAGCTCTCTCAGGACTACTCGCCCGCTGATCTGCCCATTCTCGCCAAAAGCGGGCGTGAATGGGGCCCTGAAAACGCGGGCTCCTTTACGCCCTTCAAGATGACGGTCAGTAAAGGAACTGAATGGAGCACGGAAAAACTAAGACTATGTTCTCTCGATTGCTTCCGATAATCCACTTGAGCGAAACGCGAATCGCCAGCTCACGGCTTCTTTTCCGACCTGATCTCGTAATAGCGCAGCTCCCGCATGAATACTTCCTTGTCCACGGGCTGCCTGGAGTCGTCGAGCATCGGTGAGATGCCGGTCGCGCGGCCAACTTCCGAGCTCTTCCAGGGAACGATGACCAGCGATGTGGGCGCTTCCTGATTGCCCAGAATGGACATGCCCAGCGCTTTTCCTCCCGGCACGGAGGTCAACTTCGGATCTTGGTCCGTTTGTGCTTGAGGCTCTTCCTCCGGTCCCGCTTCCGTCTTTGCCTGCGCGACCTCAGCCTGTCCCGGTTGCTTTTCCGTCTCTGCCTTTTCTGCGGCTCCTGCCTGAGCTGGTTTTGTTTTTGCCGGCGCTTGCTTCTGCGTCTTCACTGCTTCCGTCTTTACGTGCTTCTTTGCGGCAGCGGCGGCATGTTCTGCCTCCATCTTTTTATCCGGCGTTTTGTCGGTCTGGGCGGCGACACTCGTCGCTACCAGCAACACAAACAGCAAATATCCCTTCATGATTTCTCCTTCCGGCTCGCGCGTTTGCGAAGATCGGCAATCCATTTCACGACCTCGGTGTCATCCGGAACGAGACGGCTGTATGCTTGGTAATGCTCCAGCGCGCACGCGTAATCTCCGAGATACAGGTCGCACAGTATGGCCAGGGTCCTGTGCGCATAGTGGAAGTCAGGGAACTGCGCCAGAGCCGCCTCATAACTGGCGCGCGCCTTCGCAAACTCTCCCTTGCGCCGTTGCACCAGGCCCAACTCGTTGTAGGCGGCGAGGTGGTGTGGATTCAATTCCAGTGCCTTGCTCAGGCTGGCCTCGGCGTGGTCCAGGTCGCCGGAGCGGGCGTATGCAATGCCAAGGTTGATGTGCGCTGCCGTTGATTTGGGGGACTGTTCGGTCACCTTGACCAGCAACACGATTGCGCGATCGTATTGCGCCGCTCCCAGCATGCGCAACGCCTCGTCATACTCGGCGCGCACTTCATTCGGGACGGGGGCCTGTTGCGTTATCGTGACGCCATTTGCATCCCGCTCGAAATCCAGGGGTGCGGCCGGCGGCGGTGGTGGCGGCAGATTCGTCTTTGTCGACTTAGCAGTCACAGCGCGTTCGGCGTCCGGTACGCAGCCCAGGGCGAGGAACAGGGCCAGCCATGGTATCGCGCGGCAAATCGCTTTGAACGATCGGGTCTTATTGCGGATTGGCATGATTCACCACTCCTTGGTTCGCCGCCATCGGCATCGGGTGCGTCGCGTCGGGCTTGCTCGGCGTTGTGCCGGCTCCCGGTGCCGGTTGCGTCGTCTGCTCCGTATTGCTCGGTGTCGTGGCGCCGTTGCTTGGCGTCGTGGTGGTATTGTTAGGTGTTGCACTCGCGTTGTTCGGCGTCGTGCTGGCGTTGTTCGCTGCCTGGATCGCGGCCTGCGCTAACGGCGATTGGTACACGTAGCGGTCAATAGCGCCGATAAATCCGCTGCTCATTTCATTTTTCGCGTAGCGGCCCGGCACCATCTCGGCGAGCCTGCTGAGACTCTTCTCAGTCCATGTGTTGAAGACGCCGGCGTGCAGTGATTCCATGTTCTTCTCGTGTACCTTGATGGCTTTGTCCTCGAACGGATACGCTGCCTCATCGAGGTCCGCCTCAAACTTTTCCAGATTCGCACCTTTCATATCGGCGGGGCGCTCTGATTCCTTTAGTGAACGGCTGAAATCGAAATAGGTCTCGGCCATGTAAAACGTGGCAGCCGTCGTTACATCGGCGATTTCGTAGTTCACCAGCCCACTCATGGCCTTGATCGTGGCATCCATGCGCTCCTTTTTCTCCTTCAGGCTGGCCTCGAATGGTTGCCGGAGCTTTACGGCCACGAAAGCCTGATAGAGCTGCTCCGCCAGGACCAGCGCCGAGCGGCCGGCGAGCGTGCGGGTCCGGCCAGTCCTTTCTGGCCCGGCAGCGCCGTCGATGCGTACGATTTCAGCCAACTCCTTCTGATAAAGAGAGTCGTCGTGCGCTCCCTTGTGTATCTCAGCCATCTTGAAATGGGTCTCGACGGCTGCTTCGAGCGGCTTCGGAAAATCTGTGACGTAGCGTTGGTAAGCATTTAGCGCTTTGTCATTTGCATTGGACTGCTGGTAGAGATCGCCCGCCACGAGCAGTGACTCCCTGCGCACTGCCTCATCTGTGGACTCCGATGCCAGTCGCTCGGACTCCCCGGCGGCGTGCGACAACTCGCCGCTCTCCCGGTAGGCGCGTGCGATCAGTCTGGTGGCCTCGCCCGCCATCTTGTGCTTGGGGTAAGTGCTGCGGAAAGCTTCGAGCACACTCGCGGCGGCCTTCCAGTCCTTCAGCTCAATCAGCGCGCCGCCTGCATCGTACTCGGCCGTCGCACGGATTGTGGAAGTAGGCGCTGCCGTGCGAATCCTCAAGAAGTGATCGGCGGCCGCGCGATAGTCCTTCGCGTCTCTTGCAATCTCACCCTGCTTGTAGATGGAGGCTGCCAGGTTGTCAACGAACTTGGCGTGCGACGCGTCGCTCTCCGGCGTGACCGCCAGCACCTGCGTATAAGCTTTTTCGGCCTGCGGGTACTCGGCAAGTTCGAACGAGCCGTGCGCAACCACAATCCATGCGGAGCGCCGGATGGGCATTTCCGCGCCCGGATATTTATCGATGACACGCTGGGCGGAACCCACGGCGGCGCGATAGTCCTTCATTTCATATTGGTCATCGGCAGCCGCCCCCAGGACCGCTGCGGCCTGGGCGTGGGTCGGGAATGTGTCGGCGAATTTGATCGAGCTTGCGACCGTATCGTGCTTGACGGCCTCTAGATTCTCCTTGGCTACGATCTTCAGTTGCTCGCGATAAGCGTAAACTGCGGCGTACCCCGCGGCTGCCGACTGAGCATTTGCCGGGTATCCGTAGGCCGTGCGCTCGTACTGTTTGGCCGCCTCGCCGAAGTCCTTATTCTCAAAGAGAAGGTCAGCCATCCGGTAGTTGATTGCCGGCGACTCCGTGTCCTTTGGGAAGGAGTTGAGATAGTCGCCGTACCAACGGAGAGCTTCGTGATAATTCGCAAGCTTCTCGTTTGCTTCCTGCGAGCTTTGATACTCAGCGTGATAGTGTGTCGCCAGGTCCTTCAGGTCAGTCTTAAGATAGGCCAACACTTCCGGCAACTCTTCCGGCTTGTTGTGCCTCCAGTATTCCGCCTGCAATCCATACTTGGAGGCAAAGTCCCGCTTCGACTCCAGAACCAGCTTGGGGAATCCGCCCTTGGTAAAAGTTTCCACCACGCGCATGCTGAAACGTGGGGCAGCAGGGTGGAAAGGATGAAGCGCTATGAAAGCGTTGTATGTCTTTGCCGCGTCATCGTAGCGCAGTTTCGCCAGGTAGTGCTCGCCCAGATTGCTGTAAACGCGGTCTTCATAGGCTCGACTTTTGGTGCTGGTGAAGTACTGCTGGACCGCATCCGGCCCGCCGAGGTTGCTGAAGCTCAGGCTGACTGCACGAAAAGTATCGGCGACGCGGCGTTCGTCCTCTTTCTCGTGCTTCTCATCGAAGTTGTAACCGTTTGAGACCTTATAATCGAGCAGCGCCATGTACTGCTGCAATGCCTCATCGTAAAGTTCCTGCTTGTAGAACGTCCAACCGAGCTTGTACAGAGCGAGCTCATAATACGGGGAACGGGTGCCCAGATTGGTGATCGCTGAAAAGGCGTTCTCGGCGTCGCGAAATTTTCTGCGTGTGAAGAAGTACTCACCCCGCCGGAACTGCACTTCGTCGAAATGCACGGAATTCGGATTCGCGCGAATCACGAGCTCCATGGTTGCCATTGCCTCTTCAGTGCGACCGAGTTCGTCATACGCTCGCGCCATCTGATAGAGGACCTGGTCACTATCCTTATATTGGGGGTACTCGGCGAGCAGCTTTTTATAGAGCTTGATCGCCTCGAGAGGACCTTTGGGAGCTGCGTCAGCGCCTACTACTTCGGTCGGCGAGGCGTCGCTATTGCTGCTTGGGATTTTGTTCTCCGCAGTTGTGCGC
>JBARNL010000160.1:0-5017 GCA_049802955.1 Candidatus Angelobacter sp. | reverse complement strand
GACTGGAGGAGACCGTCCTGCGCGCCTGCCGCTTGCACAACTTCTTTGATTACCGGCCATGGCTGCGGTTCGGTTTTGAGACGGAATAAGCGATCAACAGAGTCATCTTCGAACGGACGCCACAAATGCAATGTGTCATCGGATTCAAGCCGGGGCGTGCTCAAGACAAAAGGACGGTCATCATTTTTGATGAGCGACAGAAACAGGCTCTGCTGCGAACGATCATAATATTTACTTTTATAGAGCAGTGGTTCCACCAGCCGAAAAGACGGATGATTGTTCAGGTCATAAACCAGTTCGACATAGCCCCGCAAAATATCAGGTACTTTCAGATAGAGCGGCTGGAGAGAATGTCCTTTGGCGGTTTCCTGCAATATTCCATCCAACGTTCCCAGCGCGGCCGATAACTCAAGTAAATGCGCACGTTCTTTCCTGATGCGGTCAGATAGTGACCGGATCTCGTCAACGCGCTTGCCACCGTAATCAATAAAAGGTCCGCCCATCATTTTGGGATTTTTCACCGCATTTGCATGAATTTGGGGATTCGCAATATAGGAATCCATGATCTTCAGGTGGCGCTCGGTGATATTCCGCGCGGCAGTGGTCGGTGGAATGAGATGAGGCCAAGCATACCAATGATCAATGAGAGGCTCTACCTGGATATTCTGCCTGAGATAAAAATTAGCATGGTCCATCGATGCGTTTGCCTTTTCTGGATTGACGAGCAATTCGAACCTGCCCGTCCGATTATTGCTCCCATAAATATTATTCGCTTGATGTTTCAAGTTAGCAAACGTCGCAACTTCGATCTGAAACGGTCCAACATCCCTCTTACCTTAACCCGTCAATAGTTCCGAGTAGATCCTTATAGGGATCATGTAACAATCGAGTACGAGCTGTTCAGGTGTGCTTCTGCTTTCGATTTTGTCGAGATCAGCAAGGCACTCGACGAAAACATGCCCGAGCCGTTTTTATTTGCGAATTGAGCACCCAACTGCTGAACGCGAGGCGGAAATAGTCGCCTTCAAAACACCCGATTCGAATGCGCCTTTTCCTGCGGGAATAGCTGGATTAGCCAACGCCCTGCGGGGTTGGAGTCTGGAGAAACCGCAGCGATCGCGCACACTTAGACGCTCCGCTGTCATGGACTTGACCAAAAAGTTAGTTTGCAGATATCAGCGATTTCTGAAAGATATCGCTTGTTCATTTTCCTTGCCTATTTGTTCCGCTCGAGCTTTCCTCTGGCCGCAGACAATGGATATTCAGGATGAACTTGAACCGAAAGTCTATACGGTTCACGGCATATTCGAATCATAAGCTCGCAGTCAGACTCGGCTGTTTTTTAACGCCGTGAGCACCCGTGGCTAAATCCTGAGGACCCCAGCGCTTTAGTGTTGCACGCCGAACAAATGTGCCTTCTCGATTTGGTTGTTTTGCCTTTGAAGAAGCGGGATAATTTGGTCCCTCATGGCCGTCCGAGAAGATGTTTTTGTGAGCTACAATCTCTGATCTTCCCGAATTCTTCCACTTCCTGTAAGCTACTTCATTCCTGAATGCCGGTCTCTCTTGCCAACTCCGGAGTGGTTTACGATGCGCTGAAAAAATGCGGCATCGGACTTGTCTCTGCTCTGCCTGAGACCTGGCTGGTGCACCTGATCCGCATGGCGGAAGAAGATCCCAAGATGATTCTGGTGCGGCTGGCCAAGGAAGAAGAAGGCGTAGGCGTTTCCGCGGGTGCGCATTTTGCCGGCGTGAAGTCTGCCATGCTCATGCAGAATCACGGCTTTCTCGCCAGCATTAACGGCATTGTTTCTCTGGCGCAACTCTATCGTATTCCATTGCTCATGCTCATCAGTTACCGGGGCCACTTTGGCGAGCGCGACCCATGGCAAACACAGGGTGGTGGCGTCACCGAGCCGCTGCTGCGGGCCCTCCGCATCCCATATTCATTCTTAGACGATCCGGCAAAAGTGGAGAAGCGCATTGCTGAAGCGCAGACCTGGGCTTATGCCAGTTTGCATCCTGCGGCGCTGCTGCTCACCCGCGAACTCATGTGGGAGGAGCCCGCATGATGCAGCGCCTTGAATGCCTGCGCGCCATCTATGACCGCCTGGAAAACTGCCTGGTGGTGACCATCATGGGCGCGGTTGCATGTGAGCTGCAGTCGCTTGGACACAAGCCGAACTTCTTCTACTTGCAGCACGCCATGGGGCTCGGATCATCCACCGGCTTGGGGCTTGCTCTGTGCTTGCCGCAGCAAAAAGTTGTGGTCTTCGATGGCGATGGCTCCATCCTGATGAATCTTGGCGGATACACCACGCTCGCGCGCTATCGACCTAGGAATCTAGTGCATGTTGTTTTTGATAATGAAAGCCTGCTTTCGGTCGGCGGCTTTCCCACAGCAACTTCCACCGGCAGCGATCTTGAAGGTGTGGCGCGTGCGTCCGGCATTGCGCGCACAAAGACTGTTCGCACGATCAAAGATTTCAAGGATGTTTTTGACGAGGCGCTAAAAGCCAATGACCTTACTTCTATCGTCGCAAAAGTTGACGCCGTAGGGCCAAAGGGCTACGTGACGGAATTGGCATTGCTGGAAAACAGGTTTCAATTCAAGCGGTATATAGAAAAATCCACCACGGAGACACAGAGAAACGGAGAAAACAAAAGCTGATTGTTCTTGTGGTCTATCTAGCAACTCCAAAAGCTTTTGCTCTCTCTTGAAATCTCAGAAGCCTTTCTCCGTGTCTCAGTGCCTCCGTGGTAGGTTTGTTCTTTGCGAGAGGAATGTGATGTCCAATATCCTGGCTGAACTTATCACCCAACTCAACACCGGCGCTTTGCGCGTGGTGGATCTCACGCAGCCGCTTAGTCCGCAGACGCCGCTGCTGCCGCTGCCGTCGCAATGGCCCAACACGCCGGCATTCAAGATCTGGGAACTTTCGCACTATGACGATCGCGGCCCAGCTTGGTACTGGAACGGCTTTGAGACGGGCGAGCATACCGGAACGCATTTTGATGCGCCGATCCACTGGGTGAGCGGCAAGGACCTGCCGGAAAATAGCGTGGACAAGATCAATCCGAAGAAGTTTGTCGGCCCGGCTTGCGTGATTGATGTGACTGCCGACGTGGCAAGCAATCCTGACTTTCTTCTCACCGTGGAGCGCGTGCAGCAGTGGGAAAGAAAATATGGGCGCATCCCTGCCGGGGCATGGATGCTTTTGCGCACCGGTTGGTCCGCTCGCACCGACCCCAGGCAATACATCAACCTGCAGGATGATGGCCCGCACACTCCGGGATTCGTGAAAGGGTGCTCAGATTTTCTGGCCAGGGAGCGCGACGTATTGGGTGTTGGCGTTGAGACTGTCGGGACCGACGCCGGCCGCGCGGCGACTTTTGATCCGCCATTTCCCAATCATTACGTAATGCACGGCAGCGGGAAATTCGGACTTGCCGGTCTGTGCAACCTGGATCAACTGCCGCCGACCGGAGCGGTTGTCATCGCTGCGCCGTTAAAGATCGTGAATGGATCAGGCAGTCCGTTGCGGGCGATTGCGATTACGCCTTCTAACTAAATCCCGAGCAGAAGCGAGGGAACCCTATAGCAAGCAGAAATCTGTAGGATTATAGGAGATAGCTCAATTCCTTTAGAGGTGAAATGGGAAAGCTGTTGGCACCAGTGTCGCTGTTTTGCGGCCTCCTGGGACATAGAGATCTCTCGCTACGCTTGAGACTTCGAAAGACCACACGACTCCATTTAGACTTTGCCAACTGAATCGTCGCTCACTTTATTGTATTGTGGTCCATCGTTGAGGACTGGAGAGAAACGTTGCTGCTCCAGTTAAAATGACTCCGTCTTGCCTACTCCTTCTGATTTCGACCGCCTGTACGTTGTGCTGGTGTCCACGCGCAATCCGCTCAACATTGGCGCTGCGGCACGGGCCATGAGCAACCTGGGATTCCTGCGCCTGCGCGTAGTAAATCCCTATGAAGCGTCGTTCCGAGAAGCCCGCTCGGCCGTGGGCGCAGCGCCGCTGCTGGCCAAAGCTGAGCAATATTCGACCGTTGCGGAAGCGGTAGCTGATTGTTCGCTGGTGGTTGGCACAACAGCCGTCAGTAACAGGGAACTAAACCACCCACTCAGGTTGCTGAAGGATGCGGCACCGGTGATTCGCAAGCGGCTCCGCGCAGGAGGCCGCGTTGCGCTTTTGTTCGGATCAGAAAAACGCGGGCTGTCGAATGACGATTTCAGCCATTGCCATTGGCTCTTGCATATTCCCACGCGTGAAGAGCATACGTCGATGAATCTTGGGCAAGCGGTTGCAGTATGCCTTTATGAACTGGCTGGTGGAATGGACGCAGCAGGCAATCGTGCCAAAAACAAAGCAATGTCAAAAGCAGAAAAGCTTAACGCTGCCACGTCTGCCGAACTCGAGCGCATTACAGCAATGTTGATCGACACGTTACGAGCTAGCGGCTCTCTGGGCGAGCGCTCCATCGCAGCCAAAGAAGAGAAGATCCGCAGGATGGTCCGCCGCCTGGAACTCTCCTACGCCGATGCCGAGGTCTGGCTGGGGATGCTGCGACAGATGCTCTGGAAGATGAAGTCCAGCAATGGACAGTAGACGACTAAACTATACAAATTGTGCTTGCCTAAGCCGGGACTGCGTTATTATGAGTCCTTCGATCTCGAAAGACCAATGAAGCTACCTTCAACCACGTCCAAGCTGCTCGCTCTGCAGGAAGCAACGAATGCTGAATTGCGTCTGAGGCTGGCTGGGATTTTCCAGCGTTATCGCAAATTGGCGTTTATTGGGCGGAACGACAATCTCTTTACTGAGCACTGGACGCCCGAGTTAGCCGCGGCCGGGTATGACTTTGATGGATTTGAAATCAAGGACGGGAATATTGTTTTGCACGGCATAGAAAACGCCTGCGGTTTCATTTACCGAATCAGCATCACCCTTCCCTTGGAAATAATCTACAGCGCGGCTGCCATTTAAGCTTACTTCCAGCGCCA
>JBARNL010000159.1:0-11552 GCA_049802955.1 Candidatus Angelobacter sp. | reverse complement strand
CATCTGCTCCATGACTTGAGCTTGCGTCAGCAAAGCGACCGGGTCACTATCCTCCAGCATGTACTGCAAACGCTCCTGAGGATAGGCCGGATCCAGCGGCACATATGCACCCCCAGCCTTAAGTATGGCCAGGAGTCCCACAATCATCTCCAGACCGCGCTCCACGCAGATGGCCACGCGTGCCTCCGGCTTCACTCCTAATATCTGAAGATAATGCGCTAACCGGTTCGCTCCCTGGTTCAGCTCGCTATACGTCAACTGCCGGCCTTCATACTCCACTGCCACCGTTCTTGGTGTCTTCTCCACCTGCTCCGCAAACAACTCGTGAACGGTCTTGTCCGGCGGAAATTCAACCGAAGTCTCGTTCCACTGGTATAGGATCTGGTTTCGCTCTCTCTCACTGAGCAAGCTCAGGCGATCCACTACCTCCAACTCCTCCGTTACCATTCCTTCCAGCAGTCTGCGGAGATATCCCAAGTAGCGTTGGATGGTGGCGGACTCAAACAGTGCGGTGGCATATTCCAACTTGCCGATGATTGTCCCGTTTACTTCCTGCAAATCAAGTGTCAAATCGAATTTTGCCGGCTGATAAGGTATCCACTTCAGCAGCTTCGCTTCCGCTCCCGAAAGCGTGATGGTTTCCTCCTGCATGCTCTGCCAGCCTAAGCTCGCCTGAAATAGGGGGTGGTGCGCCAGACTGCGCATCGGTCGCACTGTTTCCACTACTCGCTCAAACGGCAAGTTGTGGTTCTGTTGCCCTGCCAATGCCACTTCCTTCACCCGCTTCAACAACCCTGTCACCGTCACTGCGTCACTTACATCCACGCGCAAGGCCAGGGTATTCACAAAAAATCCAATCAGTCCCTCAATCTCCGCTCGCTCCCGATTCGCCACCGGAGTGCCAATCACCATCTCCGTTTGCCCCGACAACCGTGACAGCAGCGCAGCCCAACCGGCCAGCAGCGTCATAAATAAACTTGTTCCTTGGCGCCGGCTTAGTTCTTTCAATCTCGCCGTCAGTCCTTGCTCAAGTGCGAACTCCTCAATTCCTCCTCGATAGTCTTGCTGCGCCGGACGCGCATGGTCCGTGGGCAGTTCAAGCAGCGCTGGTGCGTCCTGCAATGCTTTTTTCCAGTACTCACTCTGCTGCCGTAGCATCTCTTCTTCCAGCCATTGCCGTTCCCAGATCGCATAGTCTGCATACTGGATTGTTAGCTCCGGCAATGGGTCTTCTTCGCCGCGCCGGAAGGCACTATACAATTTGCTCAATTCATTACGGAAAACCCCTAGCGACCACCCGTCGGAAACGATATGGTGCATGGTGATCAGCAAGGTGTGCTCATGCTCGGATTCGCGAACCAATAACCCACGAATCAACGGTCCGGTCTGCAGATTGAAAGGTGCGTTGGCCTCCTCGGCCAGAAGACGGTCCAGTTCCGCCTTCGCTTCCCGATGCTGGCGCAGATCGTGCTCCAGCAGATGAAACCGGCTGTCTGCCGCCGAGGCAATGCGCTGACCGGGTTCTCCCTCAATCGAGACAAAGCTGGTCCGCAAAGCTTCATGGCGCGCCACGATCCGATTCAGCGCTCGCCGCAAAGCTGCCGCGTCCAGCTCGCCCCTCAAATGCAAGCCCCAAGGCACGTGATATGCCTTGCTCACCTCTTCCATCTGCGCCAAAAACCATAAGCGTTGCTGCGCGAACGACAACGGTAATCGCTGTCCTCGCTCCGCGCGCACAATCGCCGGCAGCTCGGCTCGCGTTGCGGCCTTCAGCCGATGGGCCAGATCCGCCAGCACAGGGCAAGCGAATAGATCACCTACCGTCATGCCCACACCCAGCCTTTGCCGGATGCGCGTCGCCACTCGCGCTGCCAGGAGCGAGTGCCCACCCAGGGTAAAAAAATTATCGTGACGCCCGACTCGCTTTACCTGAAGCAACTCGGCCCACATCTCTGCCAGCATCCTCTCCGTCTCTCCCTGTGGAGCTTCGTACGCTGCCGTTGCATACGCATCATCTTCCGGGGCCGGCAATGATTTGCGGTCGAGTTTCCCATTAGCCGTCAATGGCATCTGGTCCATCCGCACATAGACCGCCGGCACCATATACTCAGGCAGTTTTGCTTCAAGCCAGCGGCGAAGTTCCGGCACAAGACCTTCTGCCAGCCTTGGCTTCAGAGGATCGTTAGAGTAAATTTGCCGCCGTCCTAAGATCTCAGCCTCGCCTGGAAACCTCACTCTCCCGGTTCCCTTCGCATGATTACGATCCTCACATTTACGGAAGAGCACATCACAGAGTTCGGCCCCGGTTTGAGACCAACGGACCTCGATGCGATAAGGCAACTCTTTTTCCAGTGACCAAAGATCTTCCAGCTCGATTATGCATTTTTGTTCACCTTCCAACTGGCGATGCAGCTCGCCTACGGTAGGAGGGCGATAGCTTGAACGAAGGATTCGATTAGCGGCGACATCGCGCTGAACTCGAGGGTTCGGGACGCCTGCCACCCCAAGCATCTCGGGCTGGGTTCGCTCCAGTATCTCCCGCAACCGCTCTGGGTTTAAATCCTTGTCCCTCCAATCGATCCAGGGACACTCCAAAACCGGAACAGGCCTGCCCACGTGAAGCACGACATCATAGCGGAAGCTTGTGAGCTCATTGCGGGCTTGACCCCGTTTTAAATTGATTTCCACCCGGCTGATCTGCGGCAGGCGCTGCGGCAATGCAGTAAAAAAATCCGGATCAACAAACAGGTGGCCTTCTTGCCGAATATTCTTTTGCACGCGGTGCCAGAGGGCATCACAGCTTTGGGAATCAGACGCCTTGTAGAGCTCTGGGGCAGTATGAAAGGTCTCCAACAATCGATAATCCTGCACATCTCCTATAAATACCGCGCCACTGGTTCCCACAGCCTCCACTGCGCCAGTGATGACTGTCATCAGATAGTCGAGGTCGGGGAAATGCTGAATCACTGAGTTCATCAACACCAGGTCAAATGGTTCCTGCTTCCTGGTATCGCCAAACTCATGCGCCCCTTTGCACTCCAACACAACCTGGGGCATGTGCAGTTCAGGACGTTGCAACTGCTGGCGTACAAAATTCAGCTCTGCCACTGAGATGTCCGTTCCACGATACAAAACGCACTCGGGAGCAATTCGGAACAACAACATCCCCGTGCCACAGCCGATTTCCAAAACTCGCCTGGGTTGCAAAGCCTTAACACGCTCAACCGTTATATCCAGCCACTCGCGCATTTCTTCTGTTGGAATGCGCTGCCCGGTATAGGTGCTGTTCCAGCCAGCAGTATTGAACGTAGGGTCTGTAATAGAGGTCCATTCATTGCAGACCGCATCGAAGGTAGTTGCCCATTCATTGATCTGCTCGGCCTTCAGCGCCTCCCTTGCACCATACTTTTCCCTGCTGCGATAAGCAGCATCCATCACGTAATAGGCCACCAACCGCTTTTCCCCCGGCGCGTCTTCCCGTGCAACCACTACCGCTTCCTCCACAGCCGCATGCTCTTGTAGCCGCGCTGCTATCTCTCCAAGCTCGATTCGGAAGCCACGGATCTTCACCTGATCATCATTCCGCCCCAGAAATTCCAGGTTCCCATCCGCCAGCCACCGCATCAGGTCTCCCGTGCGATATAACCTCCGTCCACCTTCCTCGCTATACGGATCAGGCACAAACCTCTCCGCCGTCAGCTCCGCTCGCCGCAAATATCCTCGCGCTACACTCGCTCCTCCGATATACCCTTCTCCTACCACTCCCACCGGCGCTACCCTCATCCCTGCATCCAGCACATATATCCGCCGATCTCCAATCGGTTTCCCAATCGGCAGCGAGAGCATCCCCTCCGCCAACTCGTCCGGCACTACATAGCAACTGCTGAACACCGTGCATTCCGAAGGCCCATACCCGTTCACCACCCGTAATCCCACCATCTCTTCCTTCACCCGCCGGATATGCCTCACCGAGGCCGCCTCGCCCCCGGTGATCAGATACTTCAATCCTTCCAGACACCTCACATCGCTTTCCACAATCGCGTTGAACTGTGCCGCCGTTAACCACAGCGTATTGACTCCTGCATCCTGCACATACTTCCGAATATCTTCCGCACTCAACACTCGCTGGTAGGCCAGTACGCTCCGTCCTCCCGTCAACAGCCCCGGCCACAACTCCAGCATCATGGCATCCCAACTCACCGAGGAATGCTGCAACAACACCGTCTCTTCGTTGAAGCGCACATAATCGGCGCCAAAAATGAATCCGGGAATACTGCGATGCGGTATCTCACTGCCCTTCGGTTCCCCGGTTGATCCCGAGGTGTAGATCACACAGGCCAGGCATTCAGGATCAACGCCTGTCTCGGCACGATCCAGATTTGTCTCCGGCAGATCCTCACATATAAACTCATTGCTCAAATCAATAACGCGTAAACGTTTATCGATTGCATCCGGCAAACCTTGCAAATCACTCCGCGCAAGTAGCGCTACCGGAGCACTGTCCTCTAAAATGAAGCGCAAACGTTCGTCAGGGTACGATAGGTCCAGTGGCACATACGCTCCGCCTGCTTTCAAGACAGCCACCATGCCCGCTACCATCTCCAAGCCACGCTCTAAGCCAATCGCCACTCGCGCATCCGGCCTTACTCCAATGCTTCGCAGGTAATGCGCCAAGCGGTTTGCGCGCCGGTTCAACTCGCCATAGCTGACCCTTTCGTCTCCAAACACCACAGCCGTGGCTTCAGGCGTCCGCTTCACCTGCGCCTCGAACAGCTCATGAATACACACATCGTTTCGATATTCCGCTTGTGTCCGGTCTGACTCATACGAAATCTGCTGTCGATCTGCGCCCGACAGCATTGCACCGGATTTATTCATGGTTTCTCCTGGAAAGTCCTCGACGCAAAAGGATGTTCATTGCGCGGAAAGGGCGGCTTTCCGTTGCTCAGGGGTCATCCTGCGCACCATCAACCCAATCTTGGCCATTTTTTCCATTTCCTGGACGGAACGCGTCGAAAGCGAACGCAGTCTTTGCGCAAACTCCATTAACACCGGATATTCGAGAAGCGTACGCACCGAAAGCCCTGTCTGGAAATAGTCATTGATCCGCGATACTACGCGAAGCGCGAGCAGGGAGTGTCCGCCGAGATCGTAGAAGTTGGAGCGCACTGAGACGCGCGCAACTCCCAGAACCTCCTTCCAAATATCTGCAAGCAACTCTTCGACAGGAGTAATCGTCTCCGCAGCGCTTTCCTTCATCTCCGGAAGCACGCTATCTTCTACCTCCGGGAGAGCTCTACGATCTACCTTGCCATTGGTGTTAAGTGGCAACTCAGGCAACATCACATAGATTCCCGGCACCATGTACTCGGGCAGCTTGGCTTTCAAGTAATTCTTTAGCTCGTCGGCCTTGGCTTTACCGGAGATATAGGCCACCAGTTGCTTGCCACTACCGAGAGTCTTCATGAGCACGGCACAGTTGCGTACTCCACCATGCTGCAGCAGCGCTACCTCAATCTCGCCCAGTTCCACTCGGAAGCCGCGTATCTTGATCTGATTGTCCTCACGGCCAAAGAATTCCAGATTGCCGTCTTCCATCCAACGGGCAAGGTCACCACTGATGTAAAGACGTCCTCCCGGTTCGCCAAAAGGATCGGGAACAAATCTCTCTGCTGTTAATTCCGGCCTCTTCCAATAGCCTCGCGCCAGTCCTTCGCCACCGATATATAACTTTCCCATGATTCCCACAGGCTCAAGGTTCATATTGCAGTCCAGCACATAGAGCTGAGTATTTGCGACCGGCTTGCCGATAGGCACACTTACTGCGTGCCTGGCTACTTCTCTTGCGACATACCAGCCGCTGAATGTGGTGCACTCAGCAGGCCCGTAGGCATTCACCAGCCGCTCCGGCCCTCCATGCTCAAGCACCGCAGCCGCCGTGACGGGATAAACGGCTTCCCCTCCAAACAGCAGGCTCTTCACCGAATTGAACATGGTGGGTTTCAGGCGTCCCACTTCATTAAACAAGGCCGTTGCCAGAAACATGACTTGCACGCCCTTGTCGATGATCTCTGCTGCAAACCTTTCCACGTCCAGCAGCACTTCATTGCCGATAATCGCCAGCCGGCATCCATTCAACAATGCTCCCCATATCTCAAACGTGGAGGGATCAAAGGACATGTTGACGGTCTGGGCCACTACCTCATCGCCTTGAAATTGGATGTAGTTGGTCCCGCGCAGCAGCCGGATCATGCTGCGATGGCTTACCGCTGCGGCTTTAGGCTGTCCCGTTGAACCCGACGTATAAATTACATAGGCAAGATTTTCCGGCAAGACCTGGGTTTGGAAATTCTGGTCACTTTGCTGCGCGATCTCGTCCCAATCACGGTCAAGGCAAACCACGTGTGCTTTCAACTGTGGCATGCGATGGGCTAAGCGTCCCTGGATCAGCAAAACTCCAATATCGGAATCTTCCGCCATAAAGCGCAGCCGGTCCGGTGGATATGCGGGATCGATAGGGACATACGCTCCTCCGGCTTTGAGAATGCCCAACATCGCGAGGACCATGTCGATGGAGCGCTCAAGGCTAATGCCCACTAGCTTTTCCGGACCAACGCCCAGATTCTTTAAATAACGTCCAAGTTGGTTCGAGCGGCGATCCAGTTCGAGATAGCTGATGCGCTCCTGGTCCCAGATCACAGCTAATTCTTCTCCACGGCGCTGGACCTGCTCAGCGAATAGCTCCATCATCGTTCTGTTGCGAGGATAGTCCGTGTGTGTCTGGTTGAATTCCACCACAATCTGCCGGCGTTCCCGCACGTCGAGCAAATCGATGAAGTTTACAGGTTGATCAGGAGCGGTGGCATAGGCTGTAAGCAGACGCACAAAACGTTGACTCAGAATCTCTATCAGAGTGGAGCTGAAGTGGTCAGGGTGATAAGTAAAATACATACCCAGACGCCGGCCGGGAGCAACCACCACAGTCAAAGGATAATGTGCGGCATCATTGATATCCATCGCCGTGAACCGCAGATCGCCGGACGGTTCCGCATCCCCTTCCGCTCCTCTGGGGAAGTTCTCAAAGACCACAAGAGTATCGAACAATTCATGCAGCCGGGTCAGGCGCTGAATTTCCGTCAACCCAAGATATTGATGAGCCAGAAGGCGGGATTGTTGCTGATTCAACCGGCTGACAAGATCGTTGAATGAATCGGCGGAGCGCAGGTTTACGCGTGTGGGTACTGTGTTGATTAGAAGTCCAATCATGCCTTCAACGCCCGGGATCTCCGGAGAGCGCCCGTTAACGGTGCTGCCGAACACCACATCCTCGCGGCCGGTGTGGCGAGACAGCAGAACAGCCCAGGCGCCCTGGACAATGGTATTGAGAGTCAAATTGCAGGCACGTGCCTGTGCTGAGAGCTGCCGCGTGGTTTCTTCGTCGAGATCCACAATAATTCGTTCAGGTATTTTTGGATCGCCCAGGGAGGCCAGCGGGCTGATCCGTGTGCTTTCTTCCAGCCCAGCCAGCGCATCACGCCAGGCTGCTTCGGCTGCGCTGCGGTCCCGGCTGGAGAGCCACGCCAGATAATCCCGGTACGCCGTGACTCGCGGTAAGGCGTCAGCACTGCCATGATGCTCATAAATTTGCTGCAACTCGTGAATCATTAATGGCACGGACCATCCATCGATCAGGATGTGATGAGTGGTAATCAGCAGGCGAAATTCTTCCGGCGCACAGCGCACCAAAACAAACCGAAACAGCGGCGAGACACTCGGATTAAAGCGAGCCAGACGCTCGCGTCGCACAAGCTCAGCCCAGCTCCGTTCGCGTTCCGGCGGCTCAAGCGCGGAGAGATCCAGTGTATTCCAGGGAGCAGAAATATCTTTTGGTACGATTTGCACCGGCCGGTCCAGATCTTTGTATTTGAAAGCTACGCACAAGTTCTTGTGGCGAGACAGCAATGCTTTAGCTGCATCCTGCAAAGATTTTTCATCGATCGGCCCTTGCAGCCTGAGAGCGATTTGGACGTTGTAAATATCCGGCCCACCGGCATCATAGAAAGCATGGAAGAGCATTCCCTCCTGCACCGGCGAGAGCGGCAATATCTCTTCAATTTCTCCGTATTCGCTTTCGATCTGGTCAATCTCAGCCTGTGAGAGAGCAACCAGAGGCACGTCAGACGGCGTGAATCCTCCCGCTCCAGGTTGTTCGCTACGCTGGACGAGCGCTTCCAGCATGTGGAACCACCCTTCTGCTATTAAATGAACATCCTGTTCTGAAAATATTCCCGGCATCCACGTCCAGACGGCTGTCAGCTCCGGACCAGCAGCGCGCTCCAAAACCATGGAATCAACTTGCAATGGATGATGGAAGGCCATTTCAGGATCTAGACCTCCACTAAAAGATTCGGCGGGAGCCCAATCTGCGGTTTCCGCTACTGGAAAACGTCCCAGGTAGTTGAAATCTATTTGTGACTTAGCCAGACCGGACAAGACAGGCGCGGTTTCAGGATTCAAATATCGCAGCAATCCGTAACCAATCCCGTTGTCAGGAATCGAGCGAAGCTGTTCCTTGATTGACTTGAGCGCCTTTCCCAGCGCTTCGCGTCCCTTCCATGCTTCCTCCAGGTTCAGCGGACCGGGGTCAAGACGGACAGGAAAGATGGTGGTAAAGAATCCCACCGTGCGCGAGAGATCAATGCCGTCAAAAATTCCTTCCCGCCCATGGCCTTCCAGATCAATCAAGACCGAATTGCCGTCGCTGGTATGGCGCCGCCATTTCAAAATACTGAGAGCAAGCCCCGTAAGCAGCACGTCATTGATTCGCGCATGAAATGCCCCCGCGACCCTGTTCAGCAAAGGAGCAGTCACTTTGGGCGGCAACGTAAGAACAATCTGGCTGGCACTGCCCATAGTGTGGTGGCTGGGAACGAGTTGGTGGCTGGGAACGAGTTGGTGACCGGGCACAAGCTCCGGTGCGTCCTTCAATGTGTCAGTCCAGAAGGATAATTCCTTCACTCGCTCTGGATTCAGCGCCTCACGGCTCAATCGCTCAGCCCACCCGCGGAATGAGACGGGGCATGGTTCAAGCATCGGAGTACTTCCAGCGCTGATTGCTGTCCATGCGGCCGCCAGGTCTGGCACCAGGATTCGCCAAGACACTCCGTCTATGGCCAAGTGATGGATTGTTAGCAGCAAACGGCCGGGCGCAGTACGGCCTGCATCAAACCATACAGCCTGCAGCATGATTCCGTTCTCAGCGAAAAGCCGTTTCGCGGCAGCTTGTGCTTCTTCCTCCATCCTCTGTCTGCACACGTCATCGTCCAGTCCTGCGATATTGATTACGCGCAAGCACGATTCCGCACTCACCGCGCCTTGCGCCTGGATCTCCAGTTTCCATTCCTCTCTGCGTCCCTGTGCGCCGGTGAAACGCAGGCGCAAAGCATCATGATGATCGAGTATCGTCTGCAAAGAGCGCGCAAGATCCTGGCGCTCCAGATTGGCCGGGACTTGCAACACAATCGATTGGCTGAAGCGATGCAGCGTGCCACCTGACTCCAGGAACCAACACATGATCGGAGTGGGCGGCATTGCGCCCACTCCGACATCGGGTACAACAACAGTCAAATCTTGGTTTCGGGCCTGGGAAACGCCCGCGAGGGCCTCAATCGTCGGTTGCTCAAAGACATCGCGTAAGCTGACGATCACCCCTGATTTCCGCGCGCGACTGACCAACTGAAACGCCAAAATACTGTCACCGCCCAGAGCAAAAAAATTATCGTCCGGCGTGGCGCGAGGAACGCCGAGCACCTGCATCATGATTGAACAGAGAACTTCTTCCGCGTGCGTGCGAGGCATACGCCCTGAACCGCTCTCCGTGAATTCAGGCGCGGGTAGCGCCTTGCGGTCGAGTTTGCCGTTCGAGTTCAAAGGCAGAGAAGAAAGGACAGTAATAAAAGCAGGCACCATGTAGTTGGGCAGCATATGAGTCAGGGACTCACGCAACTTAGCGGCGCTCAAGCTGTGGCCCGGAGCAGGAACCACATAGGCAACCAGTCGCTTCTCCCCCTTCCGGTCCTCGTACATAATCACTGCGGCCTGGCCCACTCCGGAGCAGCTCAACAGGGCCGCCTCAATTTCGCTCAACTCGATGCGATAACCACGAAGCTTGATCTGCTGGTCGGTTCGTCCCAGGAATTCAATTTGCCCGTCTTCTCTCCAACGCACGCGATCCCCGGTGCGATACATGCGTCCGCCAAAATCTCCGAAGGGATTCGGAACAAACCGCTCTGCCGTAAGATCAGGCCGTTTCAGATACCCACGTGCCACTCCGGCGCCGGCAATAAATAATTCACCGGGAATACCTACAGAAACCGGCTTGAAAACGGAATCAAGAACATAGACCTGGTGGTTGTTCATGGCACTGCCAATCGGCACATTGCCGGTCAACTTCTCCGGGCTGGACACTGCATAATGGGTAGCAAACGTAGTGGTCTCCGTTGGCCCGTAGCCATTGGACACCAGGGTCTCTGGACAACGTTTGTGCAACTGTTGGACGGCAGTGGCAGAAACAACATCCCCGCCCGCCCATATATCCGAAACACCGGAAAAACATTCCGGGGCTTCCTGCACCAGCGCGTTGAAAAGGGCGGCTGTCAAGAACGTAGAAGTAACCTTCTCTGACTGGAACAAACGCTTGTAAACGGCAGCATCCAACTCGCCGGGCGGTGCGATGATGACCTGTTTGCCTCGCAGCAATGGGGCCCATATCTCGTAGGTTGAAGCGTCAAAGGCGTTGGAAGAATGAAACAGCACTCTCTCCAGGCTTCCCTCTCGCCAGCTGCGGTCGAAGACCAGGCTGACAACATTGCGGTGTGTTACGGCAACACCTTTAGGAGTGCCAGTGGATCCCGAAGTGTACATGAGATAGGCAAGCTGGTCGGGATCAACCGCGATATTGGGATCGCCGTCGTCCTCCGCCGCCAGAGAAGGGTCGTCATCGACAACTACAACTTGTGTAGAAGCAAGTCCGTGGTTCGCGGTGGTACGGTCCAGCAGAAGAGCAGATGCGCCTGCTTCTTCCATGATCAGACGCATGCGCTCCAGCGGATATGCGGAGTGGAGAGGCAGATAAGCGCCGCCGGCTTTCAACACCGCAAGCGTGGCAACTATCAGATCCACGGACCGATCCATCAGGATTGCCACCACACTCTCAGATTTCACGCCGATGCTGATGAGCCTGTGAGCAAGACGGTTTGCCCGTTTATTCAGCTCACCGTAGGCCAGCTCCTCCTGTGATGATCGAAGAGCAATGGCGCTTTCACCCCGTGAAACCTGCCCGGCAAAACAGCTTTGAATTGTCTGCGTGGAGGGATAGGGCGCGGCGGTGTCATTCCAATCATGAAGAACCTGTTGCTGCTCACGATCACTGAGCAACAGGAAGTCACTCAGTCGCTTTCCCGGATCAGCCGCGGCCTGCTCGAACAAACGCTGAAAGTGCTGCATCATCCGCTCGCCTGTGGAATGCAGGAAGAGGTCAACAAGGTAGTCGT
>JBARNL010000158.1:0-5732 GCA_049802955.1 Candidatus Angelobacter sp. | reverse complement strand
CCGGTGATCCTAGGAAGGTTCGACTGCGATTTTCAAAGATCGAAGAGATCATTCGAGAGACGCTTCAATGATTGAGTCACTCCAGCTGACAAACTTCAAATGCTTCGAGCACCAGAATGTCGTTCTCAAGCCGCTTACTCTGCTTGCTGGCCTCAATAGTTCCGGGAAATCGACCATCATCCAAGCGCTCCTTCTGCTGAGGCAATCTTATCTTGAGAATCTCCTGCCCAATGTTGGCCTCACACTCAACGGCAAACTCGCCCAGCTAGGAACGGCAAAGGACGTTTTATTTGAAGAAGCTGACTTGGACGAGATAGCGTTTGATCTTAAGGACGATCTGCCCGCCCATCTTAAGCTCCGATTTGCTTACCGTGAGGAGAGTGACATATTAGCACTAGCGGCCAACGGGGCTGAAATTACAGGGGAAATCTGGAAGACAAGCCTATTCATGGATGAATTTCAATACCTTCGTGCTGAACGAATTGGACCTCGAACATCTTTTGGAATGTCAGACTACGAGGTTCGACATCACCACCAAATGGGATCGAGCGGCGAGTTCGCAGCACACTTCCTTTCTCTCTTTGGCTCGGAAATCGTTGAGTTGGCGGGGTTGCGCCATCCCATGGCGACTTCAAACACGCTTCAGTCACAGGTGGAAGCATGGATGACAGAGATAAGCCCAGGGGTTCGCCTCAACGTAAAGCGCTACTCCGAGATGGACCTGATGACATTTAGCGTTACCTACTCTCTTGGGCACCAGGTCGCCAGTTCGGATTATCGTCCGACGAATGTTGGCTTCGGCATCACCTACGCCTTGCCAATCGTTGTTTCTGTGCTCTCAGCGCGCCCCGGAAGTCTAGTTATCATAGAAAACCCGGAAGCTCATCTTCACCCGCGCGGCCAAGTCAAGATGGGGGAACTTCTATCTTTGGCATCCGCAGCCGGCATTCAAGTTCTAATAGAAACTCACAGTGATCATGTGCTGAACGGAATTCGGATCGCCGTCCATGGACGAAGAGCTGATCCGTCAAAAGTGGCCCTATATCACAGCAGGTGGGAACCCGGTGGAAAGTCGCCAACTTTGACCCTCCTCGACATTGACGAGAACGGCCGAGTCTCGCAATGGCCGGAAGGATTCTTCGATGAAATGGAGCGGAGTTTAGATCAGCTGCTTGGCGGTAATTAAGAATGACCGCATTTCTGGTGTTCAATGAATTATCGGCCATTGAAATGGCTCCGAGCTTAGCCGGTGCGAAACAACACTTGGAAGAGTTTTCGGAGATTCTGGTCGATCAGCGCATCAGGGGAAAGAGAGTTCTGGTTACTCCGGCCCACTTTCTCCAACTGCAGGTCTCTGGTGGATACTCGATCGGGCGGTGGCTTGGCGAACCCAGAAGCGGAGACCATGAAAAGCGCTTGCGACTCAAGACTCTCGTGGACAGGCGCAGTGACTACAATGATTGCGTTCCTTTTGACGAGCACGAATCCCAGAACGTTGAATACAGATGTGCAGGCCAAACCGCGAAAGGCCTATATGTGGCCTTTTCGGTAGACGGGCTCGCGGTCAGTCTGTGTTCCAGCGCACAATGGAACGTTGCTTCCATCGATCTTGAAAAATCCTGGATCGACGAGGCAGACATCCAAACCCGCACCCTAAATGTCGTGCACGCCTGCCGAGCTACGCATTTGGACCAGCACGTCGAGTGGTTGCTTCAGCGGCAACCTCCTCCCCCCGCAAATGGTGTCGAACTCTGGAATGACAGGCTATCGCTTTTTTCAAGTCTCGATTTCTGTGATTCCGTCGAAGATCAGATCACCAGTCTTGGAGCGAATGAACCTCGATTTAGAGCTGTCATGCGTGGACTCCGGGAGCTGCAAAACTACTGTGAATCATGGAATACTGAGAATTTTGATATCCACAGGCTGGCCAATGCATCCGGCGAGAGTCAGTCCACGTTGAATATGTACAGCGATGAACGGACGTTTCGATGTCCCGATGGCGAATACCGCCTCTTTGAGTGGCACCTGAAGAGAGGAGACACCCGCATTCATTTCTTTGATTTCCCCGGGCGCAAGCGAATCCTCGTAGGATATTTGGGTAATCATCTGAGGATATCGAGTCAATGAGAATGCTTATGCTAATCTGCCTTATCACACTTGCACACGTCGCCTGATGCCCAGAATTTTCGACAACATCGCGCTCTCACTCCTTCCAGCGCTCTCGGAGACTCTCAAGATCTCGCAGAGGGCTGATTTCTGCGTCGGCTACTTCAACCTGCGCGGATGGAAACAGATCGATCAACTGATAGACGCGTGGCCAGGCGGCGATGGTGCTTGTTGCCGACTCATTGTAGGGATGCAGAACCTGCCGCAAGATGAGCTGCGCGAAGGATTCAAGCTCACATCCGGGCCGGAGACCATGGATCAGCAGGCGGCATTGCGGCTAAAAAAGAGCGTCGCGCAAGAATTTCGCACCCAATTAACGATAGGCGCCCCAAACAATACCGATGAAGCGGGCCTGCGCCGGTTGAGTGCCCAGCTCAAGGCAAGAAAAGTCGCTGTCAAACTGTTTCTTCGGCACCGCTTGCACGCCAAGCTGTACCTCGTTCACCGTGCCGATCCGAATAATCCCAGTATCGGATTTGTTGGCAGCAGCAATCTCACCCTTGCTGGTCTCTCGAAACAGGGCGAACTGAATGTGGACGTCCTCGATCACGATGCTTGCAACAAACTGCAGAAGTGGTTCGAGGATCAGTGGAGCGATCCTTGGTGTATCGACATTTCGAAGGAACTCGCTGAAATCATTGATACGAGTTGGGCACGCGAGGAGCCGATCCCGCCATATCACATTTACTTAGACATTGCATACCACCTGTCGCAGGAGGCACGGGCCGGCCTTTCAGAGTTTAAAGTGCCAAAGGATTTTGGGAACCAACTACTCCCGTTTCAAACAGCGGCGGTTAGAATTGCGGCCCATTACTTGAATAAGCGCGGCGGCGTCGTGATTGGTGATGTGGTGGGCCTGGGCAAGACGTTTATGGCAGTAGCGCTGGCGCGCATTTTCCAGGATGACCACGGAACAGAGACACTCATTATCTGTCCTAAGAACCTCGTCGGCATGTGGCAAGACTACGTCCACCAGTACAGAATGGCGGCTAAGGTGATGTCGATCAGCACCGTCATCAACGAGCTACCCAACACGCCTCGTTATCGACTTGTACTGATCGACGAAAGCCACAATTTACGTAACCGCGAAGGGCGGCGTTACAAGGTCATCCAGGAATATATCGAGAAGAACACCAGCAAATGCATCCTTTTGTCTGCGACTCCCTACAACAAGACGTATCTCGATCTCTCGTCGCAGTTGCAGTTGTTTGTCGCATCTGACCAAGACCTCGGCATACGGCCGGAGCGGTTACTCAAGGAATTGGGCGAAACAGAATTTATTCGCCGGCACCAATGTCCGGTTCGCTCGCTGGCCGCGTTTGAAAAGAGCGAGTACCCGGATGACTGGCGCGACTTAATGCGTCTGTATTTGATTCGCCGAACCCGAAGCTTCATCAAGGATAACTATGCGACGACAGATCCGAAAAACGGACGGAAATTCCTAACATTTGAGAGCGGTGACCGGTTTTATTTTCCGGATCGTGTGCCTAAGACTGAAACGTTCGTATTCAACGAAAAGGACCCGAGCGATCAATATGCCCGTCTCTATTCTGATGATGTCGTGAATGCAGTCAACGGGCTCAGCCTTCCCCGATACGGTCTTGGCAATTACATCAGGGCAACACCACATGAGCCTCCCACGGAAGCAGAAGGTAAAGAAATCAAGAAGCTGTCTCGTGCTGGTAAGAGGCTTATGGGCTTCTGCAGGACAAATCTCTTCAAGCGTCTGGAGAGCGGCGGACCGGCGTTTCTTCAATCTTTAGAAAGACATGTGCTCCGGAATTTTGTTTACTTGCACGCAATCGAGAACGAGCTGCCAATTCCTGTTGGGACACAGGGCGCGGAATACCTTGACGCGCGGCTTGGGGACGAAGATATCGATGATTTACTGACAGAAGCTATTGAGGACGGAGACAGTAACGGTGCAGCCAACGGAGACGCAGCTGCATTTCTGCGCGATGAGCTGACTTTTCGAAAGCGCGCAGTGGAGATTTATGAGCGATACTCGACAGAGCTAAAGAAGCGATTCAAGTGGCTCCGTCCAGTACTGTTCATCAAGACGCTGGAGGCCGACCTTCGGAACGACGCGCAAGCGTTAATTGCCGTGCTAAAGAAGTGCGGATCATGGGACGCTTCAAAAGACGCGAAGCTGGAAGCTCTCGAAACCTTGCTCACAAAGAAATATCCAAATATAAAAATATTGGTGTTCACACAGTTCGCCGATACCCTCCATTACGTCACGCATCAACTCAAGACCCGTGGGCTTGAGAGACTCGAAGGGGTTAGCGGTGACACCGACAACCCTACGGTGCTTGCATATCGCTTCAGTCCCGAGAGCAATAAAAAGAGGGCCACGGTTGGGCCTGAAGATGAGCTTCGGGTGTTGGTAGCAACCGACGTGTTGAGCGAGGGCCAAAATCTCCAGGACTGCGCCGTGGTTGTTAACTACGATTTGCCCTGGGCTATTATCCGCCTCATTCAGCGGGCGGGTCGAGTGGATCGCATTGGGCAGCACTCAGACAAGATTTACTGCCACTCATTTTTGCCTGCGGATGGTGTCGAGAGAATTATCAATCTTCGTAGACGCGTCCGCCAACGTCTGAAGCAAAATGCCGAAGTAGTCGGCAGCGACGAATCGTTCTTTGAGGATGACGTGGATGAGAAGCCGATTCTCGACTTATACAACGAGAAATCGAGTGTGCTCGAAGAGACCGACAATGAAGTCGATCTAGCATCGTATGCTTACCAGATTTGGAAGAATGCGATTGATGCGGACCCGAAATTACAAAAACTCATTGCCGAGCTGCCCAATGTGGTCTATTCAACGAAGCCGCACGTGCCGGCCGCCGATCAGCCTGAAGGTGTTCTAGTGTATATGCGGACGGCTGAGGGCAATGACTCGCTCGCCTGGGTAAACAACGAAGGAAAGAGCGTCACTGAATCTCAGCTCACGATCCTGAAGGCCGCAGAGTGCACGGCAGACACGTCGCCGGCATCACGACTACTAAACCATCATCAGCTTGTAGAAGAGGGCGTCCGCCAGATGGTACAGGAAGAAAAGTCAATCGGCGGACAGTTGGGTCGTCCTTCCGGCGCACGGTTCAGGGTCTATGAGCGGTTGAAAACATACTCGACTCACATCGAGGGCTCACTATTTGCCACGGAAGATTTAGCGAGGGCAATTGATCAGATCTACCGATATCCTCTGCAGCAGAGCGCCTCGGACGGATTTAATCGGCAGATGAAGTTAGGCATAAATGACTCGCAGCTTGCTGATTTCGTCGTAGCGCTGTGGATGCAGGACCGGCTGTGTAGGGTAGAAGAAGAGGTCGAGTCTCAAGAACCCCAGATTATCTGTTCGCTTGGGCTATCAGCAACGGGGAGCAACTAAGAATCGTGGCAAGCAATCATCAGAGGATTCAACAACGGCTGAAGGCGTTTGACTTTACGGGGTTGTTCACCCAAGAGCTGATGTGGAATCACTTCTCGAGCAGGCCACTAGAAATCCATGTGGAGGGAGTCACGTACATACTCAAGCCCGTGGCTCAGCGCGGTCTGGCAGTCTT